>NZ_JAUBOQ010000086.1:0-12168 GCF_036700325.1 Microcoleus sp. Z1_B2 | reverse complement strand
TGCTTAAGCTTCGGTGCGCCTACCTTAACGGATCAATATCCGTTTGATGATCAAAAGCGCAAAACCGGGATGCTCCCGGTAGAGTGAGAGACAGCTTAGAGGAAAAAAAATGTTTGATTGGATTGTCAAAACCGTAGCCGATGCTTCAGGGGTAACTAACCAGCTAAAGATAGCTGAATGGGCAAGATTGAACAGGACTAACCCTTTCGATATGGGAGCCAAAAACTACCAACGATGTATTCATGACTTAGGGTTAGGCGGAAAATATTATGAACTTGAATATAACGAAGATGGAACCCTAAAATATCAATAATTTCGCCGTAATTCCCTTGATTACACTTCATAATTATCCATTCTATTATCATCCCTAATCAATCAATCAAACAGAAACATTTTTTGTTAAAATTACTTTATCGCCGCGTTTTTTTAGGGAATAAAACTCATGGAAAAAGAATTTACAATCGGTCAAAAAGTCCGAGTTGTGGCGATGCCACCTTACGTCAAAACAGCCGAACCGATGCCGATGCTGCGGCCAGCGAATTTAATTGCGATCGGCGCTGAAGGCGTTGTGATCGATCGGCGTCCCGGCAATTATTGGGGCATTCGCTTTGAAAAAGGTGCTTTTCTGTTAGACAGTCAGTACATTGAAGCGGCAGAAACAATTGTAGAAGGTAATGGGTAATGGAGAAGGGGGAATGGGGAAAATTAATCTGATAGAGCAATCCTCGCATCATTTGTGAATTTCTTACGGACTCCCAGGGGGTTCGGGGAGGGTTGGGATGGGGTAAACAAATCACGAGTCCTGCAAGGATTGCTATAAAATCCGTTAGTATCAGAATTATTCATCTCTCTCTTCTCTTCCTCTGCGCCCTCTGCGGTCTCTGCGGTTAAATCATTCCGAGCCCTTTTCCTTGTTCCCTCAACATCCCTCCCTTAAATCCGTTAAATCTCATTGCTTGCTCGTTGCCGAAGTTCCTTCTTCAACAAGCCAGCTTAGCCTCAAAAGCCAAAGAATTAACAGGAAACTCCCCCAAAACTTCCTCTAAAATCGGAGAGGTGAAGTTACAAGGTTGAGGCTTGCCCAAATGATAACCTTGAGCGTAATCTACCCCAAGTTCATTGAGTTTATCCATAATTGTTTGATTTTCAACATATTCGGCAATAGTTTTAATTCCCATGACGTGAGCGATTTTGGTAATAGCTTCCACCATTGCGACATCAATAGGATTATCGACAATATGCTTAATAAAATTGCCGTCTATTTTGAGATAATCAACCGGCAAACTTTTCAGGTAAGCAAACGAAGACATCCCGCTGCCGAAGTCGTCCAAGGCAAACTGGCAGCCTAGTTCCTTGAGCTGCAAAATCAAGCTGGCTGCCTTGCTGAGATTGCCGATCGCCACGGTTTCGGTAATTTCAAAACAAATTATTTGCGGCGGTATTTGATGGATGGAAAACTGTTCCTGAATAAACTCGATAAACTTTTCTTCGTTGAGGCTGTCCCCAGAAAGGTTGATTGAATAAAGGTTGGGATATTTTCCAAAGGACGATTGCAGATCCGACAAAACAGAGCTAGCAGGGAAGGTAACTATTTTATCGCTGTCTACATCGGGGTTTTGGACTAATAAATTTGCCGTGAAAATTTTAGATAAATTGCTAAATAAAGTGCGAATTACCCAGCGGTCGATCGCGTGCATCAAGTTGTAGCGTTCTGCCGCCGGAATAAACGCCATCGGCGACACCAACTCACCAGTTTCCAACTGGAGGCGCAGGAGGATTTCGCAGTGGGTTCCGGTGGTGGGAGAGTTGAGCAAAGGTACGATCGGCTGAGAGTACAAGCAAAAGCGATTCTCTTCTAAAGCTTGATGAATTTGCACCACCCACTCGGTTTCGCCGTGCTGTTTGATTAATTCTCGATCGCCGGCTTGATAAACCTGTACCCGGTTGCGACCTTTATTTTTAGCAGCGTAGCAGGCCATATCGGCGGCGCTCAAAATCGCAGATGTCGAGGCTGTTTTGGGATTGATTGCTACCAAACCGATACTGACGCCGATCGAAAAAGTTTTGTCCTGCCACGCAAAGCGGAAGCCCTGAATGCTTCGCAGCAGCGTTTCCGCAACATTCAATCCTCGTTCGACGGGACGATTGTACAGGAGTACGGCAAATTCATCGCCGCCGAGACGCGCCAAAATATCGGTTTTGTGGATATTGCTTTTAAATAGCTGGCTGACTTGGCGCAGCAGTTCGTCCCCAGCAGCATGACCGCAGGTGTCGTTAACTATTTTGAAGCGATCGAGATCCAGGTAAAGCATCACGTGTTCTTGGCCGTAACCTTGAGCGCCGTGTAGGGCGTGCTCTAGCTGGTACTCAAATTCCCGGCGGTTGACTAATTGCGTCAGGGGGTCATGAGTTGCCTGCCAGGTGAGTTGCCGCGCTTGAGTTCGCACTTGGGTGACATCTCGGAACACAACAACGGCCCCGACAATTTCGCCGCTGCTAGCGTGGATGGGGGCGACGCAGTGGTCGATCGCAAATTCGGTGTTGTTGTGGGCAATCAGCAAATTGTTGCGCCCTTGGTCAACAATCCGACCTTCGCACAAAGCGATTTCGGCGATATTTTCGATCGGCAGCCTGGTAGTTTCGTCAACTATTCTCAGCACGCTGGCGAGGGGCAAACCTTTAGCTGCCGAGGTAGACCAACCCGTGAGTGTTTCGGCAACTGGATTCAGGGTGGAAATACAGCCGTCGGCGTCAGTAGTGATGACGGCATCGCCGATCGATTGTAGTGTTACCTGAGCGAGTTCTTTTTCTTCAAAAAATGCTTGTTCCATGCGCTTGCGATCGGTAATATCTCGCTGCACGGACACCCAGTTGGTAACGTTCCCGGAGGTATCGGCAATGGGTACGCTGTTGAGTTCCACCCAATAAGTTGAACCGTCTTTGCGGTAGTTAATCAATTCTAGGCGTAGGGGTTCTCGGCGAGAGAAACCCAGGCGAATTTTAGCGACTTGGGTGGGGTCGCTTTCTGGGCCGCGCAAGCAACTGGGGGTTTGTCCGATGATTTCTTGGGGTAGGTAGCCCGTCATTTGGGTAAAAGCTTCGTTGGCATAGATGATGGTGGGGTCGGAGATATCGCTGTCTCCGGCATCCATAATCACGATTGCGTCGTTAGCGTTCACTACAGCAGATTCTAAAAGGTGGAGTCTGGCCTCGGCCCTAACGCGGATAGCAATTTCGCTTTCTAGTCTGGCGTTAGTCAAGCTGAGGGATGCGATCGCTTTTTCCAATTCCCTAGTTCTTTCTGCCACTGAATCGTGCAGAACATCGATCGCCCCGGACATTTCCATGGGGTCAAGTACGCGCAGTATGTTGGTTTGAGTAACTATTCCCAGGAGTTCTCCGCATTCTCCCGTTACTACCAACCTGCGGACTAAACGCTGGTGCATTTCCTGATGAGCTACCCACAGCGAGTCTTCTTGCTTGAGGCTAAATAAGGGGGTACTCATCACTGTTTGGGCGATCGTTTGCGACAAATCTATATCTAAAGCTTGAAATTCCACAATATCCCGTTCTGTGACTATACCTACTGGAATAGGGAACGGTGAATCCCTCGATAATTCTGTTGATTCAGTAATTACTACGCAGCTAACGCGGTGCTGCGCCATCAACTCAGCTAAACTCCTAACTGACGCGGAGCGAGGTGCTTGAATGACTTGTGCGGTCATTACTTCTTTCACGCAGCGCATTTTTAAGATATTTGCCGGTTTGAGCATGGCTTGGCGGATGCTTTCCGGCGTAATTACTCCTAAGAGTTGACCTTCACTATCCAATATTGGCAGATGCTTAATTCTTCGTTGCCCCAGCAGAATTAGGGCGCTGAAAATGTCTTGACTCTCGGATTTTGTCAGAGTTGCTGTCGGCTGCCTCATCACTTGTGCGATGGTGACACCTTTTAAGTTTTTGCCCGAGGCAATCAAATCGACAAGATCCCTTTCTGTGAAGATTCCTTGCAATTGAGAATGTGGAGCACAAGGCGAGGATAATTTTAAGAGTGATTTTTCCACGACAAAGACGCAGATACCTGTGGCGTCTCTGAATGCACTTGATGTGGGCGGATTTACGATTTCTGTTAGTGGCTGATAGATATCGGTTGGTGGAATGACTGCGTTTAGAGAGCAACTTGGGCGCCGTTGGCCCATCAGGGTAATTACTTCTGCTAGTGGGGTATCGGGCGCCACTGTCAAGGGGTAGCGGTCTATTACTTGAGCTAAGGTGGGCAGATACTTGGATGAATCGTTTTTGAGCATATTTAATTGAGTTTTGCGATCGCGTGGACTCTGCGACATTCCAAAAAAGTGCTGATTTCCAAGCACTAGGTGGATTTTTACGGCGCTGGTGAGACCTAATTAAAATTTATTGTTAAAAATGCAGCAGAGCTTGGGCTGGGGATCGGGCCAGTGACTGCTTTTCTTCTACCTATAAAGTTAGAAGCTTATCTTTATTTTAAGTTAAATTTTCTATCCCGTGACACATTTATTAAAAATAATGTATTTGTTGTGAACTTTTTGCGATAAGATTATCGGCTAAAATCATCCATAGCATTGCGAATCATCTCCCTCTTCAGAAAGACGCATCTGTTGGCTGTATTAGCTAACCTAGAAAAGGTTACTACAAAAAGGCACTGTATTAAGTTCGGCAGTGTTAAGTTTTGCAAAATTAAGTTTGGCAAGCTGGTCGAGACCATGTATGCGTTGTTGAGGGCAATCGATATCACAGCCAATGTGTGAATTAGATCGCAAGTTGCGAAAACAACCATGGTACGATTGTAGATATCAAGACAAGAAGTTGAATACAGAGTCTGTGAGGAAAAGAGATTATGAAACGCAATCTATTCGCCGCTACTTTTTTAATTGCTCCCCTAGTGTTGGCAGGCCCGGCTCGCGCTGAAAATCCCGTTCACGTCGAACAGTTATTGTCAACCGGGCAATGTTTTAAGTGCGACTTGTCGGGAGCCGATTTAACGGGAGCTCATTTAATTGGTGCTGATTTGAGAGAAGCAAATTTACGAGGAGCAAACCTATCTCAGGCAAACCTCGAAGGTGCTGACTTGACGGGTGCTGACTTGACGGGTGCTAACTTAACTAAAGTTTTCCTGACTAATGCTAGTTTAAATGACGCAGACCTCGATCGGGCAAATCTGACCGCGGCTATCATTAACACCGCTGACGTATCCGGCGCATCAATGGAAGATATGACCATCATTGATGCAAAAATCTACAATACCCAAATCGGCGTCGGCGGCAGCTACGACCAGTAAACTCGTTAAAAGAATGGAAAACACCAATTTTGAGGTTAAAAACCCGGTTTCTCCCCAGAAACCGGGTTTTTAGTCTTTTTGTAGACTGCCCCGAAGCCTCACATTTTCTATCGTATTTCAAGCTAACAATCTGACCACGAATTTCTTCATGTGGTACCCGCCACGTGATTTATCCGTGGAATCAATCCAAAATCTAAAATCTAAAATCACTTATTGCCCCCCGCATTTATCTCGCGCAAGTCAATCTAAAATCTAAAATCTAAAATCGCGCAATCGATTGACGCACCCTACCACTACCACTAAAAACCCAAATCAACCGCTATTCGGTGCGCGCAAGCAAACCCAGAAAACGCCACCGCATTTAAACCCTGTCCGGGAAACGTACTGTCGCCCACACAATACAAACCAGGCATAGAAGTTCGATTAAACGGCATTCCCAGCAAACCCATTAGCTTCTGTCGCGGAATCGGGCCGTAAGTTCCGTCTTCGCGCCCCAAAAAGCGACGGTGAGAACGCGCTGTCCCCACTTCCATATAATCCAAACCGGCATCTAAACCGGGAAAAATCTTTTCTAATCTTTCAATAATTCTCCCTGCGGCCTCTTCTTTTTTATCCTCATATTCCTGCTGCGAAAGTCCTTCCCACTCTTCCATCCAGCTCGAAGTAAAAGCGTGAACGATGTGATATCCTGCGGGAGCTAAATCCGGGTCGAGCACGGTCGGAATTGACACCAAAACAGTTCCCTCCGGCGCTTCCATTTGGTTCCAATCTTCTAACAAAATGTGGTGGCAGGCACTACCCGCAGGGATTACGCTTGCTTCCACTCCCAAATGCAAACTCAAGAAACTGGGGGCTTTTTGATAGCGTTGCTGCCATTTCTTCTCGCTAGCTGGCATCTCTTCTGCGGGAAGCAATTTCTCAAAAGTATCCCAGCGCGTGGCGTTAGAAACTATGCGCTTGGCGCGGTAAACTTCGCCGGTTGCGAGCTCGACTCCGACAGCGCGACCGTTTTCTGTGATAATTTTTTTCGCTTTAGCTTTGTATTGAATTTTCCCGCCACATTTTTCTAATCCTTCGACTAATTTTTGGGCAATTTGACCGACTCCGCCTTTGGGATAATTGATGCCACCGTAATGCCTGTCGGAAAATACCATTCCGGCATTAATCATTGGCGTCAAGTCTGCGGGTACTACAGACCAGTAGTAGCATTCCATGTCGATAAATTTCAGCAAAGTAGGGTCTTTTATGTAGCGCCGCGCAATGTCGCCAGTATTTTGAGGCAGATATTTTACTAATCCCAAACAGGCTAAAGGATTCTGAAAAAAGACTCGAACGAGATATCCGGGTTCTTCTAGGGATAGCAATTCCATGCCGTTGAGGCAGTTGAAGACGCTCCAGCATTCGCCGTAAAATTTGTGGATTCCTTCGCGTTCGTGAGGGAACCTGTCTGTTAATTCTTGCAAGTATTTATCATAAGCCTGGGGAACTTCAAGTTCCAAGCCACTGGGTAAGTGATAGTGAAGCTGTACGGGGTCGGGAATGGTTTCTAAGGTGACGTTGACTGCTTTCAGGGCGCGGGTGAGGAGGTTGGTGGTGCCGCGCTGTCCGAAACCAAAAATCATGGAGGCGCCGACATCGAATCTGTAGCCTTCTCGATCGAAATATCCAGCGCTACCCCCCGGAATTGTATAGCTTTCGAGCACTAAAACTTTGGCTTTCTTAGCTGCTAGCTGGGTGGCTGTCACGAGTCCGCCAATGCCGGAACCGATGACAATTACATCAAACTCTTGCTCTGTTGGGCGGGAGTTGGGAGAAAATAACTGGGATTGGGTAGGAGCTGACATTCGGTTAAAAATCTTAATATTTCTATGATTTTACAGTCGATCGCTCCAGAAGCAAGAAGTTCGGCAACGGATTATGTAGCGGATGTAGCGGATGTCAAGAAGACCGAAGTTCGGCAATGCCCGATGCCCTGTTTGGCCGATGCCCTGTTTGGCCGATGCCCTGTTTGGCCGATGCCCCAGCTTTTAAAAAAAAATGCGGGAACAGTCTACCATTGCCGACTGCCCCCGTCTGCCGATCCTTTGAGAGGAGAACACTAAAAATCAATATAGCCTTGTTGCTAATTAATGTCAATACTATTAGAAAAATATTTCAATAAGCGGATGGAGGTCGATCGGCGAATGGGTTCTAACTCAATCTCTGGCTTGTATGCGCCCTCAAGGATGTGATAAGTTGCACAGAGCGATCGATCGCCCGTTGGGGAAGCCCGCCCCTACGGGGGCTACGCCAACGAAGCAGATCGATCGCACCGCATAAAATCCCTCAAACCTAGCAATCTCCCCAATTTCCTCATGTCCCTGCAACTGCGCGTTTACGTTCCTCCACATCCGTTAATTAAACACTGGCTGGCTGTTGCCCGCGACGCCGCCACCCCATCGGTACTTTTTCGTTCTGCGATGACAGAATTGGGAAGGTGGCTGGCTTACGAGGCGATTCGAGAATGGCTGCCGACAGTGGAAACAACGGTGCAAACGCCTTTGGCAGAATGTCCGGCGACTTTTATCAACCCAGAAGCTCCGTTAGTTGTGGTACCGATTTTGCGGGCGGGTTTGTCACTGCTCGAAGGAATTCAGACGGTTGTGCCGCTGGCTTCGGTTTACCACCTCGGCATGGCAAGAAATGAGGAGACGCTGGAACCGACTTGTTATTTGAACAAATTGCCGGCGCAGTTTAACCCGGAAACGCGGGTGATAATTAGCGAGCCGATGCTGGCGACTGGCGGGACGATTATAGCGACTATGCAGGAATTGACTGCACGGGGAATTGATCCGAGCTTGATTCGGATTATCTCTGTGGTGGCTGCTCCTCCGGCTTTGAAGAGGCTGAGTGCAGAGTACCCAAGTTTGATGATTTACACGGCAACGATCGACGAAATAGTCAACGAACAGGGCTTTATTGTACCTGGTTTGGGAGATGCGGGCGATCGAACTTACGGCACATGAACCAGCCAGTCAGTCAATTTTAGATTTTAGATTTTAGATTTTAGATTGACTCGACAGATAAGTCTGGGGGCTTGTAGGCCTTTTTGGGGGGGGGTGAGTGGTTCCAGGAACCAGTTGCTGAAATATCGGGGGAAAAAGATGAAAATCAAGCATCCAGGATACCCGCCACGTGATTCATTCCAACGCGCAAACTCAGGATCCAGAAATAAAAAACCTGTATCCGATGAAACTTGCCGAACGTATTTATCCGTGGGGTCAATCCTTCAATCCTTCAATTCTAAAATCTAAAATCTAAAATCTAAAATCGATTGACCCTGGTTTGGTAAAAGCAGGCACCGAGAGAGTTAGAATCAAAAGTACAAGTCAAAAATAAATAGCGTTTAGCACTCATTGCCCGTGAAACTTGATTCTGTTCCGCCAAGCTTGTCTGCTTCTGACTCAGTAAACCCCAATTATGATTTACCACAACAGGTACAACTACAAATAAAAGAGGTTACTGAGATTTGTGCTGCTTTAACCCCGGAGCCCGCTGAACTCTCAGTGACTGTAAATCCCGATATTTGTCAGGAACAAAAGAAACTGAAGCCCAAGCACTGGGCAATTTTTGCTTCGACTTTTGCAACTATTTTTTTAGCTGAAATTGGAGACAAAACTCAGATCGCGATTTTGCTGATGACGGCTGAATCTCGAAATCCTTGGATCGTGTTTGCGGGTGCGGGTTCGGCTTTGATAGCAACCAGTTTGCTGGGGGTGTTGCTGGGAAGGTGGCTGGCTAGTCGGATTGCTCCGAGAACTTTGGAGAGAGCAGCCGGAGTGATTTTACTGGCGATTTCGGCGGTTCTGCTGTGGGAAGTGCTGGGTTAATTGTCTGCCTTGTCGGTAAGTCGTAGATTTCTACAATAGCTAACTAAGAACTAAAAAAACATGGACTGGCAACTTTTGGGAATCAGTTTTATTACAGTGTTTTTGTCAGAATTGGGAGACAAAAGTCAATTAGCTGCGATCGCCCTGGGCAGTAGTTGTAACTCGCCGCGGGCTGTATTTTTTGGTACGGCGTCGGCGCTGCTGTTGGCCAGTTTTATCGGCGTGGCCATTGGCTTCAGCACGGCAGAGGTGTTGCCGGAACGACTGGTAAAGGGACTCGCGGCGATCGGATTTGCGGTAATGGGTTTGCGCCTGCTGTGGCCAAAAGCAGATTTACCGGAAGCATCGGAGTAGGGCAGTCGATTTTAGATTTTAGATTTTAGATTTTAGATTTTAGATTTACTCTACAGATGAATCTGGGAGTTTAAACAAGAGTCTAAAATTTTGCTTTCTCCACGGGAGGAGTTCGCAAGTATCCGTTTTTGCGCTGGTTCAGGAAACTTGACCGTATAGTTGTATCAAATCAGTTAGCATCGGAGATTATTCATATATCTCCGATCTTCATCTGCGTGAATTAGCGTCAATACATTGTCATCTGCGGCCCAAGAAATTCTCTTGTTTTGAACCGCAGATAAGGGCAGATAAACACAGATTAACGCCGATGAATATCAAATCCGGTGTTTACGATCGCGTTAAAATTTAAAAAAAATTAGCGGGGGGCGTGAATTCACGCCCCCCGCTGCGGGTTGAGTCTTTTTTCTCCACTCAACCTCTGAGCAGGGTGTCGATTAAACTTGGTTTTGGTAGCACCAGCCCAGCAGCGTACCGGCGACAGCCAACTTCAGCGCTTCCAATGCAAAATAGCCTTGGTGCAGTAGATTCATCCCGGCGGGGACTTCTGCTGCGGAATCGAACAGATTTAGCTGCAGTCCCAAGGCGCTCATTTGGGGTGTCAGGGCGTAGGTGTCAATCAGGGCGATCGCCAGAAGTACCAATGATAATAAAATTGCTGTGCGGCTGCGCTTGCCGAAGTCACCGACTAAATTGCTCAAAACCATCAAACCCGTTGCCACCACGCCCGCACAGATTAACTCAACGCGGTTGAATCCCCAGAACATTAAATTCCCGGCAGTTGCAAACTCCGGTGATGTCGTCATGCCAGATACGTAGAGACTGGGCATAATTACTAGATCCAAAATCAGGCTAACGCTGAGCCAGAAAATTAGGGCAACCATGACAATTGCTTGCCAGCGCGGTTTGATTGATTCCACTCTTGATGTTGTAATAGCTGTCATATAATTGAGCCTCTAAAATTTTCTTCTGCCTTTTCTAGAGTTTAACTAACTTTTTTCTCAAATCGTGTTAAGTATTTTTAAATTAATGGTAACTTTTGTGTAACAGACGCTGAAGAATTGTTAAGCTCACTTATGTTTGTCATCACCTCGGTTAATTAATACTAATTCCGAAAAAGTACGGAATAAATTAATAATTACTCACAGGACTTATGCACTGCGACCAAAGACATCTGTTTTTGAACCTGATTAAAGGTCATAACGTATTTTTTTCATAAAAAAACCGGGTTTCTGCGTCCAGAAATAACTCCTAATTTAAGTGTATATGCCTAAACTTCAATTATCCTCTTGGTTGCCCCGTCTCCCCCCTCAAGTCTGGATTCTTGCCGCCGGCAGATTCCTCTCCCAAAGCGGCACCGGTTTTACTTTATTTTACGCGCCGATATTTTTTGTCGATCGCGTCGGTTTATCTGCTACTGCTGTTGGGATTGGTTTGGGTAGCGGTTCAGTTTCGGGAATATTCGGCAGAATTTTGGGCGGTTCTTTTTGCGATTCCAAATTTTGGGGAAGGCGGCGAACTTTATTGCTGGCGACAATTATTTCGGCGGCGGCTTCTTTTGTACTGGCGGGGACTAATGATTTCGCTGGCTTAATTGCGGGCAATTTACTGATGGGTTTTGGGGTGGGTTTGTATTGGCCTCCAACCGAGACGATGGTGGCGGATTTAACCGAGGGCGAACAGCGACAGGAGGCTTTTGCTTTGACGCGGCTGGCTGATAATTTGGGTTTGCAAGTTGGGATTATTTTGGGTGGTTTGTTAATTTCTATAACGGGGAATTATCGATCGCTCTTTATTATTGATGGTATCTCGTTTTTAGTGCTGTTTGCAGTAGTTGCGATCGCGATCGCCGAAACCTACAAACCAGCTAATTCAGCGGATAGAGGCAAAAAAAATCGGGAAAATGGTTGGATGGTGGCGCTGAGCGATCGCAGTCTTCTAGTTTATGCTTTAGTAAATACCCTGTTCACATTATATATTTCCCAAATCCAAACCACAATGCCGCTGTACTTTAGCAAGTTTGTCGCGGTGGGGACATCGGGAAAAGGCTTTTCTACAGGTACAATTACGGTTTTGTTTGCTTTTAGCACGTTTTTAACTGTGGCTTTGCAACTGCCGGTTGTTAAAGCTTTGAAGCGGTTTTCCCATCCGAAAGCTTTGATGATTTCTGCGCTGCTATGGGGAATGGGATTTATCGCGATCGGCTTGACGGGAATGGCTGCCACTGGCAATCTATTATTAGCTGTTTTAGGCTTGAGCTTTTTGTCGATGGCGACTGTTGCTTATACGCCTTTTGCTTCTGCTTTGGTGGTGGATTTAGCGCCGGAGTCTTTGCGGGGCGTGTATTTGGCGGTTAGTTCTCAGTGTTGGGCGATCGGCTATTTAATCGGGCCGCCCCTGGGCGGTTTGGCTTTGGATAGAGGTAAAGGGGCGGCGGATAATTTTTGGTTGGGTTTGGCTTTGAGTGTGGGCGCGGCTATTTTTATTTTGCAAAAGCTCGATCGAATGTTGAAAAATAGCAGTCATTAGTTATTAGTAATTAGTCATTAGTCAGCCAGGGTAAACGCATCTTAATTTCAACCTCAAACATGATAAGATGAAGTGTTTAGCTAAATCAAGTGCGTAATTGAT
>NZ_JAUBOQ010000085.1:0-12249 GCF_036700325.1 Microcoleus sp. Z1_B2 | reverse complement strand
TATCAATTACGCACTTGATTTAGCTAAACACTTCATCTTATCATGTTTGAGGTTGAAATTAAGATGCGTTTACCCTGATTTCATCGGCGAGATTCAAGCCTTTTGCTCCTCCCAGGGATGCCATTTCTACAGACTGGCGCGGTGTAATCCATTGGCGGTAATCCAAATCCGTGATATTGTGCAAAATTGAACCAATTTTAATCGCTTCCAGCAAATCTTGAGAGTCATTGCTAGCAGCGCCGTCGCAGCCAAAAGATACGTTGACTCCCGCTTGACGGTATTTCAAAATCGGTGCAATCCCGCTTCCTAGCCGCAAGTTACTGAGGGGATTGTGTACAACAGTCGCTCCCGTTTCTGCCATAATTGCAATGTCGGAATCGTCCAGCCAAACGCAGTGCGCTAAAGAAGTTCGGGGACTCAAATAACCAATTCTTTGCAGGTGTTCGACAGCGCTACAGCCGTATTTTTCGTAAGCTAACTGTTTTTGAGCGGGGGTTTCCAAGAGGTGGGCGTGCCGACAAAGATTGTAGCGATCGCTCAAATCGATGCAGCCTTCAAACAAAGCATCGGAACACAGTTGAATTCCCGTCGGCGCCAATAATATATTAACACCTTTTTCGGGATTGTGAAACTGTTTTATGGCTGTTTCCATTAATTCCAAAGTGGCCTTAGTCGATCGAATGTAAGCCGCGTGTTCGATACCGCTATCGCCCGCAGGCATTCCCGCCGTCAGGGATTCATCTTGAATTAACGGCCCGATAAAAGCGCGGATACCGATTTCTTGATAAGCGCGAACTGCGGCGGCGATCGTCTCTAATTCTTGCCCCGGAATCAAAACTAAATGATCGACTACGCTTGTACCGCCCGACAGCAAAGTTTCTACCGCAGTTCCCAAGGCGCTCAAATAAACTTGTTCGGGATCGAGAGGTGTAAAATCGTATAATTCGGCAATCCACAACTCTAGGGGCAAAGGCGGAATGATGCCTCGTTGCCACATTTCTGAAGAGTGAGTGTGCGCGTTGACAAAACCGGGCAGCAGCAGCTTATTTTTGCCGTTAATAACTGTTTGACCCCCCCTATCCCCCCCTTGGTAAGGGGGGGAATTAGAGGTGGAGTTATTGGGCGCGATCGCACTTATGCAATTATCCACCACTTGCACATCTGCGGTTTCATAACCGCTATCAACCGGAATTAAAGTATTTTGAATTGTCAAGCTCATAGATTTACCCTTTTTGTAAATTTACATTGATTTTTATTGTATGATTCCCTGGCGCTAACATTGGCGATCGCCCAACGAGAATAAAGTTAATAAATCCTAAACTTTCTCAAAAAGTTACCCCGGATACTTAATTATAACAAAGATTTAAGATATGACAAGTTAGTAACAATCAAATAGTTATAAGATTGAAATTGTTTTTGAGTCACAATCATATGAATCCTGATTCTCTTCGCACCTTGGGCGTACCGCCGAATGCTTGGAAAGTTGATGCCAAAATTGCCGATATCACTCGATCGCCGATCGCGCCTGCACCTGTTACCCTGGAAACAGAAACTAAAACCCTGCGTTTAGACTTAGCAAAAGCAGCGATGTTGGTGATAGATATGCAAAACGATTTCTGTCATCCCGACGGTTGGCTAGCACATATTGGCGTAGATGTAACGCCCGCCCGAACTCCAATTAATCCTTTAAAAAATTTGCTGCCAAAATTGCGATCGCACGCAGTACCAATTATTTGGATAAACTGGGGAAACCGCCCCGATTTGCTCAATATTAGTGCAGCTTCCCGTCACGTTTACAATCCCACAGGATCCGGCGTAGGTTTGGGAGATCCGCTGCCAAAAAACAACGCACCTGTACTGATGGCAGGGAGTTGGGCGGCGCAGGTTGTCGATGAATTAAAACCCAAACCGGAGGATATTTGTGTTGATAAATATCGGATGAGTGGCTTTTGGGATACTCCTTTAGATAGTATCTTGCGGAACCTCGGCAGAACTACACTTTTCTTTGGAGGAGTAAACGCCGATCAGTGCGTCATGGCTACCCTGCAAGATGCTAATTTCCTCGGTTACGACTGTATTTTAGTCAAAGATTGTACAGCTACGACATCTCCAGAGTATTGCTGGCAAGCTACTCTGTATAACGTTAAGCAATGTTTTGGTTTTTTGTCGGATTCTCAGGCTATGTTAGAAGCAATTAAATAGTAGTCAGCAATGATTCCTAGAATGAGTGTAGGGGCAATCCCCCGTGGTTGCCCCTCTTGATTAAGAAACTGAGTAGGCGGGTACGGGGCTGGGGGGGGCACGGGGCTGGGCGGGCACGGGGGCACCGCCCCTACGATAATTAACAATTAAGCACAAAAAAATGACAAACCAGTGCGTGATTCCTGTTATAAAGTCTCCGAAAGACTACCAAGCATTTCGCATCAGTCCGGGCGATACTAATAGATTAGCGATCGTCTTCGATCCGGTAATAGCTAATGTTTCATTAACAGTTTGCGTGGAGATTTTCGATGCGGGCGGCAAAACTCCTCCCAACCGCCATCAATTCGCAGTAGAAATGTTTTTTGTACTCAAAGGAACCGGGCAAGCAACCTGCGACGGCAAAACAGTTAGTATTCAACCGGGAGATAGTTTGTTAGTGCCTCCAACGGGGACTCACGTAATTGAGAATACGGGGAGTGAACGTTTGTACACTTTGTGCATTATGGTGCCGAATGAAGATTTTGTGGAACTAATTCGCAGCGGTACACCAGTCGAACTCGATGAGGAAGATATGAGAGTTCTTGGGCGATCGGATGTACTCGTATCCTGCTAGGTTTGTAGTATAGCAGTTTTTAATTGGATGAAATACAGGACACGGCATTGCCCAAAGCGTGTCAACTTAAGCTATCAGTCCGCCAGTCCTCCCGCGCACCCGCCATTCCGCCAGGGACTGAAGTCCCTGTCTAATAGCTAAAGTCCTCTAAAGAGGACTAATGAGTTGAAAAGTGTTTTTCTTAGTCCTCTTTAGAGGACTTTAGCTTTGAGGCAGGGGTTTCAACCCCTGCCGGAATATGGGTTGTACGTTAATTGGACACCAATGGGCAGTGCCGTGTCCCTACGAACAATTATCAGGTTTGTAGTAAGGATCTCAGTCCTTTATCAGAACTTTTTTATTTGATGTTTTGTAGGATTTATGCTGAAACTTCGTCCGAAAGAAACAGCGTCAATGCTAACTAAAGATGGGGTTCGTTTAGATGCTGACATCTACCGCCCCGATGCGGAGGGCGAATTTCCAGTATTATTAATGCGGCAACCTTACGGAAGGGCGATCGCCTCTACAGTAGTATATTCCCATCCCGCATGGTACGCCAAACACGGCTACATCGTTGTCATCCAAGACGTGCGGGGACGCGGCACTTCCGAAGGCAAATTTAACCCCTTTGTTAGCGAAACACAAGACGGTTTTGATAGCGTCAATTGGGCAGCTAATTTGCCGGGAAGTAACGGCAAAGTCGGAATGTACGGTTTTTCCTACCAAGGCATGACTCAACTCTACGCGGCGGCTGCTAAACCAAGCGCATTAATCACAATTTGTCCGGCAATGGTAGGCGGCAATTTATACGCAGATTGGGCCTATGAAGGCGGCGCATTTTGCCTGCAATCAAATCTCGGCTGGGCAATTCAGCTAGCCGCAGAAACCGCTCGCTTAAAAGCCGATATTTCTGCCTATCAAGCCTTTTATGCAGCTTCGAGAAATCTCCCGCTATACGATACCGTGCCCGCGCGTCCTGACATTATTAAAAATCTCGCACCCGACTCATATTATCATGATTGGTTGGATAATTATCGACCGAGCGAGTATTGGGAAAAGTTATCGCCAAACATCAAAGATTTAGACTTGCCAATGCTGCACGTTGGCGGTTGGTTTGATAATTATTTGCGAGGAACAATCCATATTTACAAGGAAATGGCGAGCCGGAGTTCCTGTCCGCAGCATTTGATAATTGGCCCTTGGGCGCATTTACCTTGGGGGCGAAAAGTGGGAGAGTTGGATTATGGTTTGGCAGCTTCAAATCCTGTGGATGAGTTGCAAATTCGCTGGTTCGATCAATTCCTCAAAGGAGTTGATACAGGAATATTAGACGAGTGGCAAATTTCACTATTTGAGATGGGGAGGAATGATTGGCGGAAATTTGATAAATGGCCTAATAATAATCATAAATCTTATTTTTTAGCAAGTACCGGACTTGCCGCGATGAGAGAAGATGCTGGTATTTTAACAGATAGTTGCGCGGATGTTTGCACTGATGATATATTCGTACATGACCCTTGGCGACCGGTGCCATCCTTGGGAGGTCACGCTGCATTTCCTGCCGGTGCGATCGAGCGATCGACTATTGACTGCCGCACCGATGTGTTAACATACACTTCGGCACCGCTAACAGCAGATTTGCACTTAGCTGGAGATATAATTGTCGAAGTATTTTGTACCGCAGATGCGCCGAGTTTTGATTTGTGTGCGATACTTTCTGAGGTCAAAGATAGCGGCAACGTCTACAATTTTACTCAAGGTTACGTCCGGGTAAATTCAGGTGAAACACCTGTAAGAATTGTACTGCAAGCAACTTGTATGCAAATTGCCAAAGGTAATGCGTTGCGTCTGAGTTTGAGTGCGGCTTGCTTTCCCGCTTACGACGTGAATCCGGGAACGGGCGCGCCGGACGGTGAAGCGCGGGCGATCGATGCTAAAATTATCACGCTGACAGTAAGTTGTGGCGGGAATTGTCCCTCTCAAATTTTGCTGCCAATTCTCCATTAAACCTAGAACTTATTCAATTATGAGCGTTATTTTTCACATCACCCGCAGCCAACAGTGGGAAGAAGCAAAACAAGTTCAATCCTATCGCGGCGATACGCTAGATACTGAAGGATTTATCCACTGTTCGACTCTGCCACAAGTTCTTAAATCTGCTAATAAATTTTTTGTGGGACAAACAGGATTGCTGCTGCTTTGGATTGACTCGGACAAAGTGCAAGCTGAACTTAAGTATGAATTGGCGGCGGGTGAGAATTACCCGCACATTTACGGGCCGCTGAATGTTGATGCTGTGTTGAAAGTTGTTGAGTTTGAACCGGGTGCAGATGGCAAGTTTGAATTGCCGGAAGAATTAAGGGATGTTGTTTAAGATTCTGATTTTTTAGCATTGTAAACTAACTTTTTAGGGCGGACTAGAAGCCCACCCCACGGGAAAGTTGAATTGTGTGGAACGGGCATCTTGCCCGTTCTAATTTATGAAATATATCAATTTAAACTTACTGATTCACCAACTCTGCCGCCAATTTCAGCGCATCTTCGCGAGTCGCAATTCTCCCCTCCACTCGCGCTAATTGAATCTCCATCAACAATTGACCGATGCGCGGACTTCTGGGCAATTTCAAATATTCCATTAAATCATTGCCGCTAACTAATTGTGTGGCATGAGCAATAATATCATCAGCATCCAGATAGCGATTAATTAACAGTGAAATCTCATCTACCTTAATGCCCGCCGCCACCGCCAAAACCGCTAAAACCGGAAATACTATTCCCACATCCCGAAACAAAAAATACTGTTCTCGCAAAGACATTTGGGCGATAGGTTTTGCTGGCAATTTGGGCAAGTATTTCAAAAGCCCGATCGCACTTTTAATCTCCGCATTGCTGTACTTCAACCGCAGCAACTGCGTTTCAGCAATTGTCGGATCAGAATCTGCCAAAATAGCCAACTTCGCAACCGCCAACAACGGCGTTTTAATCGTATCTCGAATCTGACGCCCGAATTCCTTCCCTAATTCCGGGTAAATTGCCGCTAATTGGTCAGCAGACGCATCAATTTTTGTCAAAATATCAAAACGGTCGATCGCACTTTCAAACCAAATCGAAAACAAACCATCTTCGCAACCGCGACAAATCCAAGGAACACCGTCAGGATTGCTCAACAAATAACCTAATTCCGTCCGCACCCGTTCCACGGCTACCCGACTCAACAGCGGCGCCAATTCCCGAATCGCCGATTGAGTTTCAGCTTCGATCGCAAAACCCAACTGCGCCGCTTGGCGGTAAGCTCTTAATAACCTTAGCGGATCGTCCTCCAAATTTGACCGCGAAATCATCCGCAGCACACCCAACCGCAAATCAGTTTGACCGTCCAAAGGATCGATGATTTCTCCTGTAAAAGGATTGCAGGCGATCGCATTTATCCGAAAATCCCGGCGCAGCAAATCCCCCTCCAGACTCCCCCCTTCCGCCTGCGCCAAATCCACCGTACCGCCCGCAAATACAACCCGCGCAATTTGCCGTTCCGCATCCAACAAGACAAATCCACCTTTCGTGCGATCGGCAATTTTTTGAGCAGTCTTCACGGCCCGTGTTAGCATAACGAAATCCAAATCAAAATAGTGCGATCGCCTCCCCAGCAGCGCATCCCGCACCGCACCGCCCACCAAATAAGCAGGCGGTGTCAGCAGTTCCAAATCAAACGGCCAAGAATCAGGAGATAATGAAGAGGGCAAATTAATCGGCATCGCAACAAAAATCTACTTTCCTTACAAACAATTAAACTCTTGCTACGCTAGATTAACAGAAAGCTCAAATTTCACCAATCTTTTTGAAATGCACAGAGGATATCAAGAATGTGTATTTGTATTAACTGCCACTATGTAGACCGCTGCTTCACCTACCACGCCGTAGAAGAACAGCACGAACAGCTTCACCTTACCGAAACACCCGATTTCGACCCCGTAGAACCCACCATCAACGTCAACATCCGCCCCCGCCAAGACGAAATTGAAATGGAATGGGATGTAGTTGGGTGTCAGAGTTTCAAGCAAGAGACCGGCAAATGGGCCTCATTGCGGCCCGGCGAACTCGTACCAACTTAAGGAAGAAGGAAGAGGGAAGAAGGAAGAAGGAAGGAGGAAGAAGGAAAAAAATATAACGATATCCTTTTCTTGTTTCTTCTTTTTACCCAATTTTCAATTTCCCATTTCCAATATTCAATTCCCAATTTTCAATTTTCGATGCCCGATGCCCAATTACCCATTCCCAATTACAAATTACCAATCTAAAATCTAAAATCTAAAATCTAAAATCCAATGTGCTATTGCTTAAACCCAACTTGTCAGAATCCGCAAAACCCAGGGGATGCAGAATTGTGCAAAAGTTGTGGATCAAAATTGTTGTTGACTATTGACGCAGAAACACCCTCCGCATCTCGCTACCGAACCATAAAGCCGATCGGGCAAGGAGGCTTTGGCCGAACCTTTCTAGCAGTTGATGAAACCAAACCCCTGATTTTTTCGCAGTGCGTAATCAAGCAATTTTTGCAGCAAAATACCGCAGCCGAAAAAGCCGCTCAACTATTTCACCAAGAAGCAGCCCAGCTACAAACCTTGGGAAAACATCCCCAGATTCCCGAATTAATCGCGCATTTTGAACAAGACGGGAGACAGTATTTAGTACAAGAATTTATAGACGGCAAAAACCTAGCCAGAGAATTAGAACAAAAAGGAGCATTCACCGAAACTCAAATTCGGCAAATCCTCAACGATTTATTGCCAGTGCTCCACTTCGTCCACAAATCCAAAGTTATTCACCGCGATATCAAACCCGAAAATATCATTCGCCGCCGACTAACTCCAACTCCTTTACCCGCCTTAGAAAATTCCTATCAGCCCTCTCCTTTCCAAAAAGATATTGTTTTAGTAGACTTTGGTGCAGCTAAGAAAGTAACAGCAACCGGGTTGCCGCAAACAGGTACAATCATCGGCAGTGCCGCTTATACAGCCCCAGAACAATTGATGGGGAAAGCAGTTTTTGCCAGCGATATCTACAGTTTGGGCGTTACCTGCATTCACTTGCTGACTGAAATTCCTCCCTTCGACTTGTTCGACAGCACAGAGGATTCTTGGGCTTGGCGAAATTATTTGAAGACTGCTGTTAGCGATGATTTCGGCCGCATCC
The DNA here is from genome assembly GCF_036700325.1 of Microcoleus sp. Z1_B2. Taxonomy (NCBI): domain Bacteria; kingdom Bacillati; phylum Cyanobacteriota; class Cyanophyceae; order Oscillatoriales; family Microcoleaceae; genus Microcoleus; species Microcoleus sp. Z1_B2. Next base: position 4,265 of record NZ_JAUBOQ010000085.1, on the reverse strand, counting down.
TCGACACAATGCTTCAAAGTGCCACCAATCGGCGCTACAGTTCAGCATCAGCAGTCATCCGGCACTTGAACCCCAAACCGGTGTATTTAGACGCACCGCCGGTGCTAGACGCGCCGGAAACGCCTGCAGAACGGGTGCTTACACCTGCGCCCGGTGTGTCGCTTTTCACTCGCCAACAGAAAGCCGAAATTCAGCAAGCTTTACAAGAGGATCTCGCCCCCTACAATGTTACAATCCAAGTCAGTCAAGCCAAGCAACAGCTCACTATCGTCATCAACAGAACCGAAGACAACCCCGTTTACTATCCGCACTTATCTCAAATAATTGCCACCAGACTCACCGATTTGCAGTTAAATAAAGTCGCAGCCGTGAAGCTGTTGGGAAGAGTCAACAATTCTCGCCGCCCGGAGTGGAAGCAAATATTGCAAATCGATCCCAAGATTAAATTGAGAAACAAACTGTTGCGGCTGCAACACAATCAATTACTCAAGAAAATCGCCTCTGTTACTACCCAAGAATTTTGGCTGCCGAAGTTGAAAACTCAGGATTTTTGGATAGATGCGCTAATGTTTGCGTTAGTTTGGTTTATCTTTGGCTCTCAAATAGTCATTTTTAATTCGTGGTTTGCGCTAATAGTTACGTCGGGTTTTATGACGGTGAAACATCAAGTTTCCCAAAACAAAGAATTTGCCAATAAAAATTTATTTGCAAGTTTAGTAGTGCTGTTTTTGATGACTGGAGGAATGGGTAATTCTAGGATTTTAAATACGGGAATATTTGGCATTCTTTTGGGTTGCTTAGTTGTGGCTCTGCCTCTGTTTTTTGTTAAGGAAAATTATCAGTAATCGTGAATAGCAATCCCCAAGACGGAACATCAGTTAAAAAATACGGCTTAGCCCTGCACACAGCTAGTCGGGAACTCGGTTTAGCCATCAGCAATTTTGCCGGGGATTCTCGCTGCAAAACTTGGAATTTGGATCGGGATTTAGCGACTCATTTGCATCAGTATTTAGTCGAGTTTATTGGGCCGCAAACTTGGGCGGATTTGGCTTTTATTGCAGTGGCGAAGGGGCCCGGAGGTTTCACGGGGACTCGGATGGGTATGGTGACGGCGCGGACTTTGGCTCAACAGTTGGATATTCCGGTTTTTGCGGTTTCAACTTTGGCCGCTGTGGCTTGCAGCAGCAGTAAAAAATCTATCTCAAATCAGGATATGGCGGTGCAAATGCCTGCACAGCGGGGACAATTGTTTGGCGCTGTTTATTCAATTAACAAAGATTCAGGTTTAACTGAGTTGTTTCCTGATACTGTGATGACGGCGGAATCCTGGCAGGAAAAGTTGGAAAGTTGGGAAAAATCTTATCAGTTGATTGAAGTTGGTAGCGAGTTGGGTTGGTCGGTTTCTAGCGTGTTGGAATTGGCTTATTTGGAGTGGCAAATGGGAAGTCGTCCTGATTGGTCGGATGCTTTGCCTTTTTACGGTCAACATCCGGTTAAGGGACACTGAATATTGGTAATTGGTAATTGGTAAATTGTTTATTTAAGGGCGATACAAACTTCGAGGCAAAAAGTTAATGTTAGCGGGTCTGGGTTTTCGGTTCGCAATCGATCGATCTCAGCTCGATCGCAGCCGCGAGATTCCATAAAATCGAGCATCCAGTTCGTTATTGTGGCGAGATCGATGTATTTTGCTCCGAGACAAACAGGGCAAATTTCTGGGCTAAGGGTACCGGTGCCGCCGCATTCGGGGCAATCCCAGTGGGTTGTTACGGGATCGGGGGTAGTTAGGATGTTGTTCATGCTGGGAAAAAGTACGCGCCGCGTAGCGATCCCGCAGGGAATCGCACTACTCGTTAACTCTAGCAAAAATGCCGATCGCCCTGACTTCTTCCTGCCTTAACACTAAGCAGCCTAGCGACTAAAATTGACAAAAATACAAAAGGGGTGGCTATGTTCGATCGCACTCAATGGTTTTTGGCTGGTATGTCGATCGCGCTTTCGCTTCAGCTAAGTCAGCCAGTGGCAGCAGCCGTGCCAGTTGGTAAAGTCGTACAAACAGCACAAATTGGCAGTAGCGGCGCTGCTGAAACAGCATTAAAAGAAGGAGTGCGACTGTACCGGCAAGGAACATTAGAAGCGAAAAAAAGTGCGATAGCCCAGTTTGAAATAGCATTAAAATTGTATCGGGAAGCTGGCGACAATAGAGGGCAAGCACTTAGCCTCCTTGGTCTTGGCAAGGTCTACTCAGATTTGGGAGAAAAACAGAAAGCGCTAGAGTATTACAGCCAGTCGCTTCCCCTATCTCGCGCAGTAGGCGATCGGGGTGGGGAAGCTGCCACCCTCAACAACATTGGCAGAGTCTACTCAGATTTGGGAGAAAAAAAGAAAGCGCTAGAGTATTACAGCCAGTCGCTTCCCCTGGTTCGGGTACTAGGCGATCGCCGTGGGGAAGCTATCACCCTCAACAACATCGGCGGTGTCTACTCAGATTTGGGAGAAAAAAAGAAAGCGCTAGACTATTACAGCCAGTCGCTTCCCCTGATTCGGGCAACAGGCGATCGCAGCGGGGAAGCTAGCACCCTCAACAACATCGGCTTAGTCTACTCAGATTTGGGAGAAAAACAGAAAGCGCTAGAGTATTACAGCCAGTCGCTTCCCCTGAGACGGGCAGTAGGCGATCGCAGCGGGGAAGCTGTTACCCTCACCAATATCGGCACTGTCTACTCAGGTTTGGGAGAAAAACAAAAAGCGCTAGAGTATTACAGCCAGTCGCTTCCCCTATTTCAGGCAACCGGCTATCGCGGCGGAGAAGCTACCACCCTCAACAACATCGGCAGTGTCTACTCAGCATTGGGAGAAAAACAGAAAGCGCTAGAGTATTACAGCCAGTCGCTTCCCCTGAGACGGGCAACAGGCGATCGCGGCGGGGAAGCTACCACCCTCCACAACATGGGCGGTGCCTACTCACAATTGGGAGAAAAACAGAAAGCGCTAGAGTATTACAACCAGTCGCTTCCCCTGAGACGGGCAGTAGGTGATCGCAGTGGAGAAGCCAACACCCTTTACAACATGGCTTATGCCAAACGTGACCAAAACAATCTTCCCGAAGCCCTCAACGACATTGAATCCTCTCTCAAAATCATCGAAAACCTCCGCACCAAAATAGCCAGCCCTGAACTCCGCAGCTCATACTTTGCCACAGTCCAAAACTACTACGAATTATACATCGATTTGTTAATGCAACTGCATAAAACTAATCCTAAATCCGGTTACGATACAAAAGCCTTAGAAGCCAGCGAACGTTCGAGGGCCCGCAGCCTCCTCGAACTTCTCCAAGAAAGTAACGCCAACATTCGCGAAGGCATTTCCCCCGATTTACTGCAACAAGAAAAGAGCCTGCAACAGCAACTCGATGGCATTGAAAAACAGCGCATCGAAACAATCAGCAGCCCCAACCCCAATCCAACTAAAATCGCTGAAATCGACTCTGGGCGCCTCGCACTTTTGCAACAATATCAGCAAATTCAAGCCCAGATTCGTACCGCCAGCCCCCGCTACGCTGCCCTCACCCAACCCCAACCTTTAACACTCCCAGAAATTCAGAAACAGATTCTCGATGAAAACACTATTTTATTGCAGTATTCCCTCGGTTCATACCGCAGTTATTTGTGGGTTGTGACATCAACAGGACTAACCAGCTATGAATTGCCAAAACAGGTTGACATTGAAACAGCAGCTAAGGACTTCCTAGAGGCAATAACTAGCCCAATCCAGAGAAATATTCCCCAACAAGTTGCCCAAGCAAGTGCAAATCTGGGTCGAGTAATTTTACAACCCGCAGCAGCCCAATTAGGCAATAAACGCTTATTAATTGTTCCCGACGGCGTGCTGCACTATAGCAATCCTAAATGATTATCAAGACTATGATACTATTATATGCAATACTCGATCGTGAATAAAAAGATGAATAACTTAAAACTGCCCCTCAAAGATATGGAAAAGGAAATAACTCAATTAGAATCTTTCATTAAAAGTGATATCGATGCAAGAGAACTTAAACGAGCAATAGCTGTAAGGATGGCTGTCGAAGGCAAGTTTTACCATGAGATTAGCAAAATTCTCGGTGTAAGTGAATTTTTTGTTGGTCATTGGAAAAAACAATTTCAAACCAAAGGCATCGAAGGAATCAAGCTAGGGCATAAAGGGTCAAAAGGGTATTTAACAGCTCTACAAAAGACTGAAGTAATTGAGTGGCTAAAGAATAA
>NZ_JAUBOQ010000084.1:0-12927 GCF_036700325.1 Microcoleus sp. Z1_B2 | reverse complement strand
GAGACAGGGGTTTCAACCCCTGTCGGACTGTCGGACTGTCGGACTGTCGGACTGTCGGACTGTCGGACTGTCGGACTGTCGGACTTTGATACACGCAAAAAATCTTCCTGGTTTTCTTAGCAAAATGTTACAAACAAAGAAGCAAAAGTCTATTCAGGAGAATCCGCCTTGGTACTCTACAGCCCTCAACTTGAACCCAGTCAGCAGCAAAACCTTTCCTCCATCAATGGTTTTGCGGGCCGGCACATTGGCCCGACACCCAGCGAAATCCAGCAAATGCTCAATGTTTTGGGCATTTCCAGCCTCGATGAGTTGATTGACAAAACGGTTCCAGCGGCGATTCGCATTTCTCAACCCTTACAACTTCCCGCAGCGCAAAGCGAGTACAGCGCTTTGGCAGAATTGAAAGAAATTGCTGCAAAAAATCAGGTATTTCGATCGTACATCGGCACTGGATATCACGACTGCATAACTCCCCCCGTCATTCAGCGGAATATCCTAGAAAATCCCGGCTGGTATACAGCTTACACCCCCTACCAAGCCGAAATTGCTCAAGGGCGATTGGAAGCTTTACTGAACTTCCAAACCATGATAATTGACCTCACGGGTTTGGAAATTGCCAACGCTTCTTTGCTGGATGAAGGGACTGCGGCGGCGGAAGCGATGGCGGTGAGTTACGGCGCCAGCAAAAATAAGGCAAAAGCGTTTTTTGTTTCCCAAGATTGCCACCCTCAAACTGTGGAAGTGGTGCAAACTCGCGCTAAGCCGTTGGGAATTGAGGTCATTGTCGGCGACCATCGAGGCTTTGAGTTCGATCGTACAATCTTCGGCGCTCTCCTGCAATACCCCGCCACAGACGGCGCAATTTACGACTATACCGATTTTATTCGATCGGCACACGAAGTCGGCGCATTAGTCACAGTAGCCGCCGACATATTGAGCCTTTGCTTGCTCACACCCCCCGGCGAATTCGGCGCGGATATAGCCGTAGGAAGCACTCAGCGCTTCGGAGTGCCGATGGGATTCGGAGGGCCCCACGCCGCCTATTTCGCCACGCGAGAAGAGTTTAAACGGCAAGTTCCGGGGAGAATAGTTGGCGTTTCTAAAGATGCCAACGGCAAATCTGCTTTGCGTCTGGCCTTGCAAACTCGCGAACAGCACATCCGCCGCGAAAAAGCAACCAGCAATATTTGTACTGCTCAAGTTTTGCTAGCAGTGATGGCGAGTATGTATGCTGTTTATCACGGCCCGTCTGGACTGAAAGACATTGCTGAGAAAGTACGGACTTTAACAGCACTTTTGGCATCCGGTTTAAGAAGTTTCGGATACACAATTGGTTCTCAACCTTTCTTCGATACTCTGCGAGTAGAATTGGGAGACAAACCGCTGTCAGAACTTCTAGAAGCTGCTAAAGTACGCAAAATTAATCTCCGAGTTTTCGATGATTCGACAGTGGGAATCACTTTAGATGAAACAGTCACCGCTGAAGATGTGCAAGAGTTGTGGGAAATTTTTGCACAGGATAAAGATTATATCAGGGCAGACGGGCAGAATGCTCTCAACATTCCGCTGGATGCCGACGCATTGAATTCCTATTTGACCTTACCAGATTTTTGCGATCGCACCAGCAGCTATCTCGCCCATCCAGTTTTCAACAGTTACCATTCAGAAACTGAACTTTTGCGCTATTTGCACCGTTTAGAAGCCAAGGATTTATCGCTAAATACATCGATGATTCCCTTGGGTTCTTGCACAATGAAATTGAATGCAACAGCAGAGATGATGCCGGTGACTTGGGCAGAATTTGGCAAGATACATCCCTTTGCACCCCGCGATCAAACTCGCGGCTATCAAATGATGTTCGTGCAACTAGAACAGTGGCTGGCAGAAATCACCGGTTTCGCGGGAATTTCTTTGCAGCCAAACGCCGGTTCCCAAGGCGAATACGCAGGCTTGTTAGTTATTCGCCAATACCACGAACACCGAGGCGAATCTCACCGAAATATCTGTTTGATTCCCCAGTCAGCCCACGGTACAAATCCGGCTAGCGCGGTGATGGCGGGGATGAAAGTAGTTGCTGTCGAGTGCGATTCTCAGGGCAATATTGATGTTGCCGATTTGCGGAAAAAAGCCGATAAGCACAAAAATGAATTGGCGGCTTTGATGGTGACATATCCATCTACCCACGGCGTTTTTGAGGAAGAAATTAAAGAGATTTGCGATATTGTCCACAACTGCGGCGGACAAGTTTATATGGACGGCGCAAATATGAATGCTCAAGTTGGTTTGTGCCGCCCCGGTGATTTTGGTGCTGATGTTTGTCACTTGAATTTGCACAAAACTTTCTGCATTCCCCACGGCGGCGGCGGGCCGGGAATGGGGCCGATTGGGGTAATGTCTCATTTAGTGGAATTTTTGCCCACTAATTCTATTCTTAACAGTCAACAGTCAACAGTTAACAGTCAACAAATATCAGTTGGTGCTGTTTCCGCCGCGCCTTGGGGAAGTGCTAGCATTTTGCCTATTTCTTGGATGTACATTCGGATGATGGGAGGAGTGGGTTTAACTGAGGCGACAAAAGTAGCAATTCTTAATGCTAATTACATGGCAAAACGGTTAGAATCTTATTATCCGGTTTTGTACAAAGGGAAAGCTGGTTTGGTGGCGCATGAGTGTATTCTAGATTTGCGATCGCTCAAAAAATCTGCGACTATTGAAGTAGAAGATATCGCTAAACGGTTGATGGATTACGGCTATCACGCGCCGACGGTTTCTTGGCCGGTTGCTGGTACGGTAATGGTGGAACCGACGGAAAGCGAATCGAAGCAGGAATTAGACCGTTTTTGCGAGGCAATGATTGCAATTCGAGGCGAAATTGCGGAGATTGAAAAAGGTAATGTTGACGCACAAAATAACGTCTTGAAAAATGCGCCGCACACCGCAGAATCTCTGATGGTTGATGAGTGGAATCGTCCTTATACTCGCGCGCAAGCTGCTTATCCGGCACCTTGGACTCGCGAATATAAGTTTTGGCCTGCGGTGGGCCGGATAGATAATGCGTTTGGCGATCGTAATTTTGTCTGTTCTTGTTTACCAATGGAGGCATACACTTAAGAGTGTAATCAATGTAAATCTCGTTTATATCTGAGTCTAGATACCCCTAAATCCCCCTTAAAAAGGGGAGTAGGGGTTGACTTTGAGAACGCTTCCGGTCCCCCCTTGTAGGGGCGGTGCCCCCGTGCCCGCCCTCTTGGCTAGGGGGGATCTCCGGGTTTGATAGATGCCGAATATCTAGGTAAAAAAACCCGGTTTCTCAACCTCACCTCTCTCTTCTCTTCCTCTGTGCCCTCTGTGGCCTCTGCGGTTAAATTATTCCGAAACAACCGTAAACGATATCATCCAAAGCCTCAACAAAAATTCCCCCATCTCAGCTATAATCAAAACCATCCTATCCCTCCCCACAAACCCGCTATGAGGCACTGGCAGCCGGGACAACAAATCCACAACGGCAAATACCTAATCGAAGCCATCCTCGGCGGCGGCGGATTCGGTGTCACCTACCGCGCCCAAAACCTCAAAGAAGCCAAAGTAGTAGCCATCAAAACCCTAAATGCCAACGTTCAAGGTAAGCCAAACTTTCGCGAATACCAAACAAAATTTGTCAACGAAGCCTTATCTTTAGCCAAGTGCAGCCATCCCCACGTCGTGCAAGTTTACGAAGTATTTCCCGAAACCGTGGGAAATATCGAATTGTGGTGCATGGTGATGGAATTAATTGACGGGATTGACTTAGCCAGCCATCTAGAAGATAACGGCATTTTGTCGGAAGAGAAAGCTTTGGCAATTATTAAGCAATTGGGAAGGGCCCTGAGTTTTGTTCACAAGCAAGGATTTACTCACCTCGATGTTAAACCCCAAAATACTATGCTCAGAAAGCGGGGTTTGAAAGCCGTTTTGATTGATTTTGGCTTAGCACGACAGATGACAGCACCGGGAAAATTGAGAACTAATAGCAATTCCGGGACTGAGTGTTACGCACCCATTGAATTATTAGAAAAACGTGCCGAAATAGGCGCTTATACAGATGTTTATTCCCTAGCAGCAACGTTTTATGTCATGTTGACGGGTGAGTTGCCGTTTCCCTCGCTATTCAGGAAGCAAAATATTCTTTTAACTCCGCCAAAGCAATTCAATTCTGAGATTAGCGACAGGGTGAATGCCGCGATTATGAAAGGGATGGAGTTGGAACCGCAAAATCGCCCGCAGTCGGTGCAGGAATGGTTGGATTTGCTGATACCGAAACCTGTGGCTGCTGAGACTACGCGGGTGATTTCAGCCGTGGGAATGGATTATATAAACTTGCGGAATTTATTAGCGGCAGGAAAGTGGAAAGAAGCGGATTGGGAAACGGCGGAAGTCATGCTGAAGGTGGCGGGTAGGGAGAAAGAAGGATACTTGCATTTTGAATATATTGATAAATTTCCCTGCGAGGACTTGCGTACCATTGACCAACTTTGGGTACAATACAGTGATGGGCGCTTTGGCTTTTCGGTACAGAAGCGCATCTATCAAAGTCTGGGGGGAACCAGGGAATATGATAGTAAAATATGGAAAGCGTTTCGCGATCGGGTAGGTTGGTATGTGAATAATAGCTCGTTGTCGTGGAGTGAGCTAAAATTCAACACCAAGGCACAGCCGGGACACCTCCCTGGTGGAGGTGGTGGTTTGTTGGGTGGGGTAGGGTGTGGGGATTGGATCCGTCTCTTCTCTCGCGTCGAGACTTGTAAAGTGTAACATCTAAGCGTTTCAGGGTTTCATAAAGATTTATTACAGGCAATAAAACCACGAAGCCACGCCAGTTCTACGTTTCCGATACCTGGCACTGCGAGTCCTCAGTTTCCGGCCCATTTTCCGTAGCTTTTTGTAGTATCTGCCCAGCCACTTGCGGGTTATAACAATTAGCAAAAATGAACTTTTGGGCCACCGCTAAAATTTCCGGGTTTTGGGCAAATTCAAGAAACCGGGTTTCTGCGATAATTTACGCATCATCACCCAGATTCAGGAAGAAACCCGGTTTCTACCTCGCCACCAACAGTCTCCAAACCCCATAAACTCGCAAACTTTACGTGGCTATTAGTAGCATAGCGTATAAAACTTTCTTCACTCAAGATGCGATTCAATTAATTGTAAACAGACATCAACTTCCCCTAATTGTCGTCAATACAGAAGTAGAGGAAATAGTACAATGGATAAACTAACCGAGTATCCCAAATTAATCGATCGCATTTTAACCGAATATATAGAATTGTGCCACCGTCCTCAACCAGACATCGAAACCTTCTTAATTACCGATGCACAAAACGGTCATTATATGTGGATGAATCTCGGCTGACCAAAGGGAGAACGCATTACCGGGATGACTGTCTACGTTAGGATTCGGGATGGCAAATTCTGGATTGAGGAAGACTGGACAGAAGATGGAATCGCAACAGATTTAGTACGTGCTGGGGTTCCTAAAGAAGATATTGTATTAGCATTTCACGAGCCTGGAATGCGGCAGTACACGGATTTTGCAGTAGCTTCCTAGCGCTATCAAATATATTTGATAGGAGGAGACATGAATCCCCATAATTTAGAAACAAAATTTGTAGTTTGCATTAACAACCAAGACTACCCAGCGTCATTGGAAGTGCGAAAAATCTACCAAATAATCCCGGATAATCGCGCTGGGGAACATCAATTAATCCGAGTCATTGATGAATCTGGCGAAGATTATTTGTATCCAGTTTCATATTTTGTACCGATCGCATTGCCGCAAGCTGTAGCAGCCGTATTTGCCTAGTAGAAACTATAAATTATATTACGCACTTCGACTAAAGAAACCATTTTTTCACTTTATCTGTCGGTGGGAACGAAATATTGTCGTAAAAAACCCGGTTTCTGAGTCAATCTCAAGGAGTAAGCTGTTGTGCATTTAAATCGTCCTTAGCATCCGAGTGTGTTAGTGGACAAATACAACTCTCCTGGCCCAGCCACTGCGATCCTACTTGATGCAGGGCTGCCATCACCGGTTGAATTTGGCGACCCTTGGGCGTGAGGGAATATTCTACACGGGGCGGAATCTCGGCGTAAACACGCCGATCGACTAACCCTTGAGATTCCAACTCTCGTAGGCGTTGGGTGAGGGTTTTGGTGCTGATGCCAGGAAGTGCTGTGAGTAATTCGTGGGGACGGCGATCGCCTCCAAACAGTTCGCGTAGAACCAAAATTGACCATTTATTGTCCAACAAATCCAGCACAAATTGAATCGGACATTTAACCTCTACGCACTGACTCGCTTCCACCATAAACTCCCTTCACTATAATTTCCATATTTCTTTAGAAATGGCTCAAGCGTCCTATTGGCTTCAATGCTTTACCTAAAGTAACTATAGGATACCACTGGTAACTGACTTGTGGGCGATCGCGGATTAAGGCAATGTGGTGCACAGTCATCAATTCCGAACAATCCACTCTCCACTCCTATGGTCAGTTCAATTAGTAAATCGGAGTCTGCTGGTCTCCCATCCAGCATTAAAGCACCTGTTCAAGAAACCCTGTTAACACCACGCTTTTACACCACCAATTTTGATGTCGTTGCCGAAATGGATCTGTCCGGGCAACAAGCGGAATTAGAAGCAGTTGTAGCAGAATTGCGCGCGGACTATAACCGCCACCATTTTGTCCGCAATCAAGAGTTTGAGCAATGCTGGGACAAGATTGATGGCGAAACGCGAAAGGCATTTATTGACTTTCTAGAGCGCTCCTGTACCTCAGAATTTTCGGGTTTTCTGTTGTTCAAAGAACTCTCCCGCAAACTTAAGAATCGCCAACCGTTGTTATCGGAAGCCTTTAGCTTACTGGCACGGGATGAAGCGCGTCACGCCGGTTTCTTGAATAAGGCGATGGCAGATTTTGGGTTGTCTCTCGATCTGGGCTATTTAACAAAAAATCGTACCTACACATTCTTCCCTCCAGAATGGGTAATTTATACTGTTTATCTGTCGGAAAAAATTGGCTACTGGCGCTATATTTTGGTGTATCGCCATCTAGAACAACATCCAGAACATCAAATTTATCCCCTGTTTCGCTACTTCGAGAATTGGTGCCAAGACGAAAATCGGCATGGGGATTTCTTTAAGGCTTTGTTGCGATCGCAGCCTAAGCTTTGGAATAACTGGAAAGCAAGACTCTGGGCGCGCTTTTTCCTACTGACGGTGTTTGCCACCCACACAATGACGGTGTTGGAACGCTCCACATTTTATGACTCGATCGGCATCGACCCCGATGAATATAACAAGCAGGTGATTCATCACACCAATGAAACAGCAAAACGGGCGTTTCCCAGTATTTTAGATACCCACCATCCAGAATTCTTTCCTCGTTTGGATCGATGTGCGATCGCCAATCAGAAGCTAGCAGAAATCTCAACTAATCAGCGCCCTGCCGCCATCCAATTTTGCCAAAAATTACCCTGGATTGCTGCGATCGCGTGGCAGTTGTTGCGCCTTTATTTACTGCCCTCGATTAATGCTGAATCGTCCAGAACCGCTATTAATTAGGAGATATTGCCATGACTAATCTATCGACACGCCTCCGAGAAGGCACGATAAAATCCCACACCACAGCCGAAAATACTGCATTTATGAAATGCTTTATCAAAGGCATTGTGGAACGGGAACCTTTGCGTAAACTATTTGCCGATTTGTACTTTGTTTACAGCGCCTTAGAAACGGCTTTGCAGAGCCATGTCAACCACCCGATTATCGGAACCCTCTATTTCCCTGAGTTAAATCGCACTGAGAATCAGGCTTGCGATCTAGCTTTTTATTACGGTGAAAATTGGCGGGAGGAAATTACGGCTTCTCCTGCGGGTTGTGTGTATCGCGATCGCATTCAAACCCTCTCAAAAACCGATCCAGTCCTGCTGATTGCCCATGCCTACACCCGCTACATGGGTGATTTATCCGGCGGACAAAGCTTGAAAAACGTGATTCGATCGGCGTTGTCTCTGCCGCCGGATCAAGGAACAAATTTCTATGAATTTTCCCAAATCTCGACACCAGAAGCAAGGCGAGTATTTAAGGAACGCTATCGCCAAACCTTTGATGAGTTTCCGGTGGATGCTGACACGATCGAGCGAATTGTCGCCGAAGCAAATGCGGCATTTACCCTTAACCAGGATGTAATGCACGAACTCGAAGCCGATGTGAAAGCGGCGATTGGAGATCATACCTTTGATTTGCTGACTCGGCAAGATCGCCCCGGTAGCACAGAAGGCCGCAGCCCTCATGCCAAGCGAGAATCTGTCGCGAAATAACTCGCCCAAGGAAAACAAGATCGATCGTATCTCTAAAATATGCCGGGGTTCTGAATTTACACAACAACAGAAGGATACATTAGTTAATGAAACAGTTATCACAAACGGTTGAATTTGATGCTGCATTGTTGAATAAATACAACCAGCCTTTACCTCGCTATACCAGCTATCCACCCGCCACAGAATTAAGCACTGACTTCGATCGCAAAGCATTTAAAACCGCGATCGCCATCGGCAATCACAAACAAACCCCCTTATCGCTTTACTGCCACATCCCCTTTTGTGAAACGCCCTGTTATTTCTGCGGCTGCAATACCATCATTACCCAGCGCAAGGAGGTGGTAGAACCCTATTTAGGCTATCTCGATCGCCAAATTCGCCAAGTTGCCAGTTTGGTGGATGCCGATCGGCTGGTGCATCAGTTGCACTGGGGCGGCGGCACGCCCAACTATCTCGATCGCACTCAGGTAGAGTTTCTCTGGAACCAGTTAAATCGATATTTTCGGTTCGATGACGCAGCAGAAATATCGATCGAAGTCAACCCTAGCTATATCGATCGCGAATATATTCTATTTTTGCGACAATTAGGCTTCAATCGGATTAGTTTTGGCATTCAAGACTTTAATCCCACCGTGCAGCAAGCGATCAATCGGGTGCAGCCGGAAGCGATGTTGTTTGATGTGATGGATTGGATGCGGGAAGCTGGGTTTGAAAGTGTAAATGTAGATTTGATTTACGGCTTACCTTTCCAGACACAAGCCACATTCCAGGAAACTGTACAGAAGACCTTGCTATTAAATCCTGATCGCATTGCCGTCTTTAATTTTGCCTATGTTCCCTGGCTCAAACCGGTTCAGAAACGAATGCCGGAATCTGCTTTGCCCACTGCGGGGGAAAAGCTGAAAATTCTGCAAAGTACGATCGACCAACTGACGCAAAGTGGCTATGTGTTTATTGGTATGGATCACTTTGCCAAGCCTAATGATGAACTGGCGATCGCGCAACAAGCTGGGCAACTACATCGGAATTTTCAGGGTTATACCACTAAGCCAGAATCGGATCTGTTGGGCTTTGGCATGACTTCCATCAGTATGTTGCAGGATGTGTATACCCAAAACCACAAGGGATTGAAAGATTTTTATCTGGCGATCGATGGGGGTGAATTGCCTATCGAAAAAGGTGTTAGACTTAATCATGACGATCTGATTCGGCGCACAGTAATCATGGAATTGATGTGTCAATTCCAACTGTCGGTGCAGGATTTGGAAGAAAAATACCATCTCGGATTCGATCTAGATTTTAATGACTATTTTGCTCAGGTTTTGCCACAACTTGATGCCTTAGAAGCCGATGGGTTAATCAAACGTTGGGGCGATGGCATTGAAGTAACTGCGATCGGGCGCTTGCTAATTCGCAATATTGCATCGGTGTTTGATAGCTATCTCATCCCCCACTCAAGCAAACGGTTTTCCAAGTCCCTATGAATCAGCGTCAGATTTGTTAACTCAGATTAGTTAACATAGTCAGGGACGGATAAATACTTTCATAACCGAGTTTTTGCGTAAATTCTAACCAATTCAACAAGGAAAAAATCAATGTTCTGTGAACAATGCGAACAAACAGCAAGCGGACAAGGATGCCATCAGTTTGGTGCTTGTGGGAAAAGTCCCCAGGTGAATGCTATCCAAGATTTGCTGATTTATTATCTGCGCGGGTTGGCTCCGATTGCCCTGAAAGCAAAGGAGTTAGGCATTGATACTCATGCAGTGGATGTCTTCACCTGCGAAACGATCTTTGCCACGATGACGAATGTCAACTTTTCCGAAAAGCGGTTTGTTGAGTATCTCCAAGAAGCGATCGCCCATCGCGCCAACCTCAAGGCTCAAGTGCAGCAAGCAACAGACACTCCACCTACCTGGGCTGCAATTTCCGACTTTGAACCCAACTTTGAGGATAGCCTGGTTGAGCAGGGTGAGCTGATTTCGTCTCAGTTCCTCAGTCAGTCTGGCTTGAATGTGGATATTTTCTCACTCAAACTCACAGTGCTATATGGGGTTAAGGGTCTTGCCTCCTACACCTTCCACGCCTACGAAGTGGGCCAGGAAGACGAGCGGGTGTATCGTTTCATTTATGAGGCACTTGTCGCCCTCGATAACCAGACTTTGAGCTTGCAGGATTGGGTGAATCTTGCTCTTGAGGTGGGAGCCATCAATCTGCGCTCTATGGAACTATTGGATGCCGGACATACCGGTACCTATGGGCACCCAATTCCCACGCCTGTTCCCCTCAATCCACGGCAAGGGAAGGCGATTCTGGTTTCAGGACATGACATCAAACAACTCGAAGGCTTACTCAAGCAAACAGCAGACACGGGAATTACTGTTTACACCCACGGCGAACTTCTACCAGCCCACGGCTATCCCAAACTAAAACAGCAGTATCCCCATCTCTACGGTCACTACGGCACTGCTTGGCAGAACCAAACCAAGGATTTTGGCAAGTTCCCCGGTGCGATCGTGATTACGACCAACTGCTTAATGCCAACCCATTCCTATTATGAAGATAAACTCTTTAGCGTTGGCCCCGTCGGCTATCCGGGTCTGATTAACTTGAGTGCGATCGACAATGACACACCCGATTTTACTCCCGTTATTGAGAAAGCACTGGCACTTCCCGGCTTTACTGAAGATGCACCCCCCAGGGAAGTCACAGTTGGTTTTGCCCACAATACAGTCCTAGGGGTGGCAGATAAAATCATTGAGGCTGTGAAACAGCGTAAAATCCGCCATTTCTTCCTGGTGGGGGGCTGTGATGGAGCCAAACCCGATCGCAACTACTACACCGAGTTCGTAGAAAAAGTGCCTGATGATTGTGTCGTGCTCACCCTAGCTTGCGGTAAGTTTCGCTTCTTCGATCGACAAATGGGCGACATTGACGGACTACCCCGCCTGATGGATGTTGGTCAGTGCAACGATGCCTACTCAGCGATTCAGATTGCTGTAGCCCTAGCCAATGCCTTTGAGGTAGGTGTCAACGATATACCCCTTTCCATGATTCTGTCGTGGTATGAACAAAAGGCAGTAGCCGTCTTGCTAACTCTCTTGCATTTGGGGATTAAAAACATTCGTTTAGGGCCGACATTACCGGCGTTTATTTCTCCCAATGTATTCAAGCTTCTGTCGGAGAAATATAACTTGCAGGCCATTACCACCCCTGATGCCGATCTAGCAGCTTGCTTGAGCCCATTAGCAGTCATTCGCTAAGGAATGAGAATTAAATAACTTAGAATGCGTGATGGTTCTTGTGGGATGGGCGTCCCGCCCGTCCAGAAATGGCGGGCTATAAGCCCAACCCCTACTCCCCACTTTCAAGAGTGTAAATTATTTAATTCGCGATCCTAAGTCTATTCAGAGGGATTCATCTGCGTTAATCTGTGTTTATCTGCGGTGAAAAAAAGAGAATGTATTAACCGCCCCGGACAAGGGATTGACGCAGATTCACGCGCTTGTCGAGAATAGAGATAGGATGGAGATTCATATTCTCAAAGATGGCAGTCGGATTTTCACAGGCTACCGGAGTCAAATGAATCTCGCTGAGTCGGAGTTATGAACCCGATCGCACTAAGCATCGAGCATCCAAGCAATACACTTTTGCATTTGATTGCTCATTGTTTGTCGATCGGCATTATACCTGCGGCCGTGTCCCGGCAACACCCATTCAAACGAGTAATTAGCCAACTTCTGCATAGATTTGATTTGTTCTGGCCAAGAATACCAACAGACATCGTGAAAGCCAACTAGCTGCTGCAAACTTTCCGACCAAGCAAGATGATCGCCGGTGAACAAAAACTTGTTATTGTAAAGCAAAACTGTGTGACCTTTCGTGTGACCGGGCACCGATATAATCAACAAATCATCTGCTAGTTGATACGGTTCTGTGGGCGACAATTGCATTTCTACACGGCAAGTATCAGCGTTAATTTCGTCATAATGAATGATGCGATCGCACCCAAAATGCTCGTGGTATAGTTGATGATCTGCCACATCATCGCCGTGAGTCAAGTACATATAGCGAATGCCACCCATTGCTTCTATGTTTTTGACTAGCGGCGGCACAAAACGGGGAGAATCAACTAAAATGTTTCCTTCAGGGCGGACAATTAAATAGCTGGCTGCAGCGTAGGATTTCTCTGAGTGGTAGCCGCAGTGATAGACATTTTCTGCTACGAGTGCGGGCAACAGTTGCTGGGCTTCTTTGATCCTTTTGGGTTTTTCTACAGTGCCGATCGAACTTGTGGGACAAGACAAAAGAGCCGCGAGCGATCGCATTTCTTCAGTTTCATTAGTTGGCTGGCGGTAAACCGCAGACTGTTCTCCCGCTTGAGTAAATACTTCAGGTGCCATCCACCGACAAGTATCGCAGTCAATGCAGGTACTGTCCACTTGACACTCCCCTGGCTAAAGCCGAGGGGATTCTTGATTCGCAGAATCGACTTGCCGATGCAGAATTACTTCAACATCGGTAGCGGTCAACTCTCCACAAGCGTTCGGATCTAAGATCCAAGTTCC
>NZ_JAUBOQ010000083.1:0-15000 GCF_036700325.1 Microcoleus sp. Z1_B2 | reverse complement strand
TGTTGATTTTGTAAATCAAATCTTGAGTGTTTACTTATCTTAACATGATTTGGTTTTTTTACGCCTACCTACTTATTGCCCAGCAAAGTTATTTAAACGCCCCCTTTCCCCTTCTCCCCTTTTGCACCTTGCAAAGCAAAAATCGGAGTTTGAGCAGATTTCCCCTTCAGAGCAACAGATCCCAAAGCCTCGCAAATAAAGTTTAGCTCGATCGACTCACACACCCTTTCACCAATCAAAATTTGGTTTTCCCCCGCCTTGCTCATCAACCGAGCCGCCGTATTCACCGTATCGCCGAGAATATTAAACTCCCTGCGCCCTCGCGGTTCCCCAACCTCAGCAGCAAACACCGGCCCCAGGGATAGCCCAATTTGACAGCTTACTTTTACTTCTTCACCCGCGATAATTACCAGAGGCAAACCTGCAATCATATCTCGGATCGCAATCGCCGCACTAGCCGCGCGGCTGGCGTCATCCCTGTTAGCGTCGGGCACGCCAAAATAAATCAGCATATCCGAACCGTCTAAGTGCGCCGTTACTTTTTGCAACACGCCCCCTTTAGCTGAGACTACAGCATCGATCGACGCAAACACCCTAGAAAAAGCAACTATCAGATTGACTTCTTCCTCCAGCGAAGCTTTGTCTACAGACTCTGGTAAACCTATCAAGTTGACAAACATCACCGTCGGTTCAGGAAAATCCGGCGGAATTTTCCGCCTGTCTGCATTTTCCACCAGCAGTCTCAGGATAGTTTTGGGAATATAACTAGCAAGGGGTTCAAGCCGATTCACAGCTTCCCCGATTTCTTTTACCAAGCCCCCGACGCTGCGATCGAGCAATACCGAACTCGGCATCCGCCGCCCAGTCAAAGTGATATCATACTCTCCGAGTCTATCGTCCGTGAAATCGTCCGCCACCAAAAAATAACCCTGCTTCCCAGGTTCAAAACGAAATTGCTCTCCCAAAGACTCTCTAGCAGTTTCAGTCACACACACCCGCCCCACAGTCCCAGAACCCTCAGCTTGCTTAGCTTGCTGGACTGAATGCCCCAGCAGTACGTGAGCCATCCGCAGCGGCGTACCGATGTCAGCACTAATATAGCGCCCGCAGTGGATGCCCACCCGCATCCTCAAAGACAAAACACCCCGCGCCGTTTCAATATTGGCAAATTCAGCCATCGCCCGCTGCATCCGCAAACCCGCCCGCACCGCCCTCGCTGTATCCTCTTGGTAAACCCCTGACGGAAACTGCACCAGCATCGCATCTCCGGTAAACTCCAGCAAATCCCCGCCCGATTTGCTGACAATTTCAATCATTGAGGCAAAATAGTCGTTAATCACGCCCAGCAGGGTTTCAGCTCCCTTGCGCCCCTGGGTAGCGTTCGCTTCCAACAGCGAGGTAAACCCTGCCAAATCGGTAAACAGCAAGGTGCCTGTTTGCCACTGGTAGCGCACCTCCCCTGGGTTGGGCGGAGATTCGGACACGGGCCGGGGCACGTAGTCATGGAGGATGTAGCGCAGAGTTCGCAGGTGATCGAAAACCCCCATTAGCGTTGCGGGGGACGGATCTACCCACGCAGCAGCGTACAGTTGAGCGGAAAGGAGCGATCGCAGCCGCAGTTCGATCGCAGCCAAGGGAGGATTGTAGGTTAATCTATTAATAATTTCCACCTAAGTTTATTCTTAAAAAATAGGGTAAGTTCTATTGATCGAGATGCTACACCAGTAACTCGACCTATACCATTATGATAAGTTTCCAGTGACTCCATACCAGCCAAACCCACAACCCACTAGAGAAACTTCCGAACGTCACAGCTTGCTAGCTCCCGATTTGATCCGAGCTGCTCGATCGGCCTATGGTATGTATCTGAAAGTGCATTCCGAGCAGATGCAGCGTCCGGCGGGTGTAGTTGTCAGTCAAGGAAGCGATCGAGGTCAGGTAATTTTTGCTTCGCAGCCGATTTTATTGCCCGGTGAACGTTTTGTTACTTTTGAGGAAATTGAATCTCAAATGTATTAATTGCTAATTGGTCATTGGTGGTAATTGGTAATTGATAATTAAGCATAGGGCATGGGGAATTGGTAATTAGTCACTAATATTATGTCCCCTCGAACGCTCGCACTAAAATAGGTTTCTAGTGAAGAGCCATGTTTTCAGGATTTTATGAAAACTTGCATTCTTGACTATTAATACCTTTTATGATGGGTAATTGACCGTACAAGCTCTAACAACTGAGAACTAACTATTGAGAAGTAACAAGTGATACATAACCCCAGTCAACAGTGAACAGTCAACAGTCAACTTAATGGAAATAATCTTTAATTGCCTTGTCATGGCGATCGTCTTTATTGTCGGATCGGCTATTGGCAGCTTTCTAAATGTGGTAGTCTATCGGTTGCCTGCGGGTTTGTCGGTGATCAACCCTCCTTCTCGCTGTCCCAAATGTTTAAATCAACTCAGAACTTACGAAAATATACCCGTTTTCGGTTGGCTGTGGCTCCGAGGCCGCTGCAATCACTGCCGCAGTCGGATTTCTGTCCGCTATCCACTGGTGGAAGCAGCTACGGGTTTGCTGTTTTTGCTAATCTTTTGGCGGTTTGGCGTAACAGTGCAAACTCTTGGTTTTTGGGCTTTGTTTAGCTGGCTGTTGGCTTTGTCTTTGATTGATTGCGATACAATGACTTTGCCTAATTCATTAACTCGATCGGGTTTGGTGCTCGGATTGGTTTTCCAGGTGGCGAAAGGTTGGTGGCCGACATTTAGTTCGATCGACTCGGTAAACTATCTGGTACTCGATGGGATCGCGGGAGCAGTTGTCGGGTTGTGGCTGTTTGACGCGATCGGACTCGCCGGGACGATCGGGCTGGGGCAGAATGCTATGGGCGCCGGAGATACCAAATTGGCAGCCTTGATGGGAGCTTGGCTGGGGTGGAAATACTTGCTGCTAGCGGGATTTATTGCCTGTGTCGCCGGGGCTTTTGTCGGTGGCGGGGCGATCGCCCTCGGCTGGCTCGATCGGCGTCAACCCATGCCTTTCGGCCCGTTTCTGGCTCTCGGTGCAGCAATTACTGCTCTGTGGGGCGAAGCGATCTTATCTACTTACTTGCAGTTGTTTTTTCCGAATTTTAGTTTCTGATCGGCAGGCAGTCAGGCGCGATCGAACATAACATTGTCTCAAAAATTGGTAAAATTGTTCCGTGTCTTGGATTACACTTACAACAACTAGCTTTCGTTGGGAAGCGGAATTAATGCAGCAGCTCCTAGCTGCCCATGAAATCCCGGCCCGGATTGTAGACTTGGGCATAGCATCTTATTTGGGGGCTGGAAGTGCTACAGCCCTGCAAGTTCTTCCAGAACACCAGCGAACAGCATCGCTCCTCATCAGTCCCGTTGAAGATGAGCCAGAAGCGGGTGATTAGTCATTAGTCATTAGTCATTAGTCACTGAACAACTAGCAATTGACAACTAGCAACTAACAACTAACAATTACTAATTACCAATTACCAATTCCCAATTACCAATTACCAATTACCAATTACCAAGTTTTAATGTCTCTATTTGATTGGTTTGCAAATCGACGAAAATCAGTACCGAACTCCCAAGAACGGCCGGAACGAGAAATTGCGGACGGACTTTGGAATAAATGCGAAGCTTGCGGTGCCCTCAGTTATACCAAAGACCTGCGAGCAAATCAAATGGTTTGCTTGGAATGCGGGCATCATATCAGAGTTTACAGTGACGATCGCATCGAGCAGTTGATCGATCCCAACACCTGGGTGCCCCTTAACGAAGGACTGCACGCCACAGATCCTCTGAAATTTCGCGATCGCAAAAAATATAGCGATCGACTCCGAGAATTTCAAGAAAAAACAGGCCACCTAGACGCCGTAGAAACAGGCATCGGCAAACTGGAAAATTTGCCAGTCGCCCTCGGAGTCATG
Source organism: Microcoleus sp. Z1_B2 (assembly GCF_036700325.1). NCBI lineage: Bacteria > Bacillati > Cyanobacteriota > Cyanophyceae > Oscillatoriales > Microcoleaceae > Microcoleus > Microcoleus sp. Z1_B2. The sequence goes on along the minus strand of NZ_JAUBOQ010000083.1, from coordinate 11,059 downwards.
GAATTTCAGTTCATCGGCGGCAGCATGGGCTCAGTAGTCGGAGAAAAGCTGACTCGCCTCATCGAACACGCCACGCGGGAACGCTTGTCCGTAATCATTGTCTGCGCTTCCGGTGGTGCAAGAATGCAAGAAGGAATGCTCAGCTTGATGCAAATGGCTAAAATCTCCGGGGCTCTGGAACGCCACCGGGAAGCGAGACTGCTTTACATCCCGATTTTGACCCACCCGACCACCGGCGGCGTCACCGCCAGTTTTGCCATGCTGGGAGACATTATAATTGCAGAGCCAAAAGCTACTGTGGCCTTTACGGGCGGCAGGGTAATCGAACAAACTCTGCGGGAAAAGCTACCGGAAAATTATCAAACTTCCGAATACTCCTTCGCCCACGGTTTTGTAGACTTGATTGTACCCCGGACTCAATTAAAGAAAACTCTTGCTCAGCTCATCAGCCTCCACCAGCCCCAGCCTTTCTTGGCAGACTCGGAATTTCCCGCCCTCAATGGCAGCGATAGCCACGCTTTGCCCCCGCAGACTCACGCTTTCAAACTTTCTCCCTAAGCTGTCGCGCCGGAGGATTGTCTGTTGGTGAGTCCGGGGCACCGAGGGAAATTTCTGAGGAATTCCTCAAAACCGGGCTTCTACCAAAAATATTGAGTTTGTTAACGAGACGTTCACGCAGACACCGGGTTTTGATCCCCGCCCGCCCAACTCCTATTGGTAATAACGACCCAGCAGTGGGATGATATTGATCGGAAGTTGATTGGCCCTGAAGTTAGGCTGGGCAAAAATGCCTAGTCGCAGTTAGCGGTGAGTTAGCTTGCGATAGATCGAACAAAATCTCAGAACAAACTAACAGAACAAGCTCACAGCGCTTTCTAAAATTGTCCGGCTTTCAGTTAATAGCCGTCAACTCAATTTTTACCTGTCAGCGACCTAAAAATTATGGGTTTTGCAGACCTGTCCATCGCAGAAATAGCAGAGGACTTCAACGTCCCTGTTGAAGAGGTGATCCGCTTGTGCGATGAGTTGGAAATTGCCTACAAGCACCCTCAAACCCGTTTGGCTTTGGAGGATGTTAAGGCAATTATGTCCACTCTCGAAAAAAGGCGCGACTCAAAACTTCTTGCAGATTAGAGCGCAAAATTCCTCTACCTTTAAAGGTATAGCTGCACAAACTTTCGCCAGTTGTTGCAGAAAGAGGGAATTTTGAACACAAATCTGTTTGCCAGCTATACTCTCTTAGCGTTCAATAATTTGCCGGATTTTTTTAAGGAGAACCATGCTTAAAAGATATTTCATTGCTCTGACCGCTGTATTCTTGAGCTTTCAGTTATTTGTCAGCAGTGCGATGGCTATCGAACTGAGTCCTGAACTTCGCACTCTGCCTTTGAATGACAAGGGTACTCCAGTGGTGCTGAGCCTCAAACAAGTTGAGCAAGGCAAACGCCTGTTCAATTCGGCTTGCGCTCAATGTCACGCTGCGGGCATGACAAAAACTGACCCGAACGTGAATTTGAGCCCGGAAACTCTGGCTTTGGCCAACCCGCCCCGGAATAATATTGAGTCGCTGGTGGACTTTATGAAAAATCCCACCACTTACGACGGGTTTGAGGAAATTTCGGAACTGCATCCGAGTATGAAGAGTGCGGATATTTTCGCTGAGATGAGAAATCTCTCGGATGACGATTTGTACGCGATTGCCGGTCACATTCTGTTGCAGCCGAAAATTGTCTCCAAGCAGTGGGCTGGTGGCAAAGGCGCTCGCTAATCGATTTTAGATTTTAGATTTTGGATTTTGGATTTTGGATTGGGAGATGGCTGAAGTTCGGCAAGGATTGCTGGCTGGTCGTTTTTCGCTCTAAAATCTGAAATCTAAAATTTACCTCCTGCTCATTGATTATCGCAAAAGGTTGTAGTCCCTCATGCTGCGTCGTGGTGCTTTTGTCTGCTTTCTGTTGGGGATGTTAATTATTTTGCCACTCGTGCTGTTGGCTCCTCAACCTGTTTTGGCTGCTGCCGATTCTTACGTGAATAGGTATTTACAAGCCAGCGAACCTGTGGCTCTGGAGTTGGACTCTGAGGGACATACTCGCTTGTTTTCGGCGTTTGATTTGTCTGCGGGCAAGGTATTGTTCGAGCAAAATTGCCTGAATTGTCACGTCGGAGGAGCTAATTTGCCCGATCCGACGATATCTCTGTCTTTGGCTGACCTCAAGGGGGCAACGCCTCCCCGCAACAACATCAATAGTCTGGTGGCGTATCTGAGAGAACCGATGACTTATGACGGTACTGAGGAGACTTTTTGGTGCCGCCAAGTGCCGGAAAGCTGGATGCCACAGGCTGAGATTGAAAATTTAGCGGCTTTTGTGATCCGGGCGGCTCAGAAAGCTCCGGGCTGGGGCGTGGAGAATTTTGAGAGTTGAATTGCTACTGCCAAAAAGTGGTAAATTACTCGGAAGAAGGCGATACGACTGCGCGATCGCGCCTGTTAAAACAGGTAAAATATCTAAAGAATCACCCTTTGCGTGTCCATTAGAGGAGAACTGCGTTGAAAAGACTCTTATCGATCGCCCTATTAGCGTTCGCAATTTTTACCGTCGGCTTTGGTCGCCCTGCTTTGGCAGGTGATGCTGTTAAAGGAGCTAAAATCTTTAGCTCCAACTGTGCTGCTTGTCACATCGGTGGCGGCAACGTGGTTATGGCCCAGAAAACCTTGAAAAAGGAAGCTCTTGAGAAGTACGGCATGAATTCTCTGGAAGCTATTACCACTCAGGTAACTAAGGGCAAAAATGCTATGCCTGCTTTCGCCGGCCGCTTGAAGCCAGAACAAATCGACGATGTAGCAACCTACGTGCTCGAGCAATCTGAGAAAGACTGGAAAGGCTAAACTGCCTCTTGGAAGTCGGGCAACCTGGGCGGGTTTGATTTAATTTAAAACTTGTCCTCCCGATCGCACCCTCTCTCACCCTTTGGCGAATAAACATCGGTTTGCAGCGATCTTAACCTATTTGGGAAAGCGCGCCAGAAATCCAATTTTTATTAGCTCAATGGCGAGGGAGGGACATTTTATTTTAGATTTTAGATTTTAGATTTTGGATTGAAGAATTGAAGAATTGAAGATTTGAAGATTTGAAGATTTAAAGATTTGAGATTGCTAAATGCTGACTTTGTATAAACTGTCAAGCACCTTATACAGCACTTTCCAGGTAAGTGAAGTACAGAGAAACCGGGTTTCTTGAATAAAACCGGTTTCTGGCGAGAAATCCAGAAGAAACCCGGTTTCTGGGGTGTACTTTATAAACCTGGAATCCGCTGTATTAAGATTCATGTATTGAAGCCCGTCATAAATTGGGGTGGTGTGCTAGGATGTAAACCCTTTACTAGCAAAGCCTTGAAATCCAAATTAAAGTCGATCGGGGATCTGGAATCTACACCTGCCATGAACGTAAAAACATCAGCAAAAGTTAAAACTCCAGTTAAAACTCTCGGAGACGCTGCATCTGGGGCGATTGAGAAATATTTCCGCAAAAGTGTAGCGCACGAGGCTGAAGTTATCAAAGACAAAGACGCGGAAGAACTTCATCAAATGCGCGTGGGATTGAGACGTTTGCGATCGGCTGTGACTGGTTTTGCTCCGGTTTTAGATTGGCCAAAAGAGGCTTCTGAACGTAAAATTGGTAAGGTGGGGCGGATTCTGGGAACTCTCAGGGATTTGGATGTGATGCTCGAAAGTCTCCAAAATCGCTATTACCCGAATTTGCCGACTGAGGAACAGGAAGTTTTGGATAAGGCTTTGTCGAATTTGCTCAAACAGCGCCACCGGGCTTTGAAAGGGGTGAGGGCGATTTTAGAGCACAAAACCTACGAATCGCTGAAGCAGTCGATCGAGGATTGGCTGGAAAAACCGAAGTTTCAGGCGATCGAACATTTGCCAATTGCTGAGGTTTTGCCAGATTTACTGTTACCTCAAGTCAGCGAGTTTTTTCTCCATCCGGCTTGGCTGTTGGGTACAGAATATGAAGATGGCAAAGTTAAAGTTGCTAAGGATTTGAATGCTGAGGCTGTCGAACAGAAGTTAGCAGCCGAGGGAACTATTCTGCACGATTTGCGGAAGCAAGCTAAGCGGGTTCGCTATTTGATGAATCTGTTTGGCGATTTTTACAGCGAGACTTACGAAGTTTATGTCGAAGATGTGAAAGCTATTCAGGAATGTTTGGGCGATATTCAAGACAGTGAAGTTTTAGGCGAGTTTCTGACAGATTTTGTCGATCGCGATCTGGAAAAAGAGTTGCCGAAATTGGCTGGTTTGTTGGTCGAAAATCGCTATGCAGCTTGGCAAAAATGGCAGGTTTTGCAACGCAGGTATTTGAGTTCGGAAATGCGGCAAGGTTTTCGATCTGCTTTAATTCATCCTGTGGTTAAAGATGCTGCTAATGGAAAGTTGCCCCAGGAAAGTTAGGGTTTTTGGGCCCTGAGAATGCGATCGACTGCCGGGAGGGACTAAAAGAAGGATATTTGTAGGGACACGGCATTGCAGAGTCCTTCATTGTATAACTCAATCAAGGGCGATCGCTCTTGGGGAGAGGTTCAAGAAAAAACCTTAACAATTATTCTTTCCAGTAACGAGTTAAAACCCGAATTACTTCACGAGTGTGAAGTAAAAGAAAGGGCGATCGCGTTTTTTACCATAGAAAATCAGGACTGCAACCACTTCATAAACTTATTCGTCGCAGTACCAATCGACTCTCCCACCTGTTTCTTCAACCGCCACCGCTGAAATGCTTGTTCGTAATCTTCGCCTTCAGTTTGATAAACATTCCAAGCATTCAGCGACAATCCCAATCCCCACGTTAGTAAAATGAAAAGTGACCAAGAAAGCTCGTGCGAACCTGCTAGATTAAACAAAACTAAAAAAGTATTGATAATGCCGTACTTGGTCACATTTTTCTGCAATTTGCGACGACGGTAAGAGTTAAAAACCAGCTTTTCTTGAACTTCTCCTCTAGTTGCTAACCATTGCTGTTCCGCCGCTACAATATCCTGTTCGGAAATGCCCAATTCCGCTGCAATCTCGAAAAGCTGCACTCTGGATAATTCCCCTTCATCCTGTCGCCGCGCGATCGCAAGCTGTAAAATACCCTGAGCATCCTCTGAACCGTAAACTTGACTTATTTGACTTTCATTGGTTGCCATAACAGGTTTCCGATAATTCCTGACATCATTTCTATCATAGATATAGACGCAGTTAAACGATAGGTAGTGACATTGGCGGATTTCAACACCCGGACATTTGAGTGAGCAAGACTCCTGACTATGGGAGGGGAAATCGAAGAACCGATATATTTCCCCAAATGGCAACTAATTAATTTCCCGAACTGTGACTAAGTTGGCTATCTCGTTTCAACATAAATTGATAAAATATCCCAAACAAAATCACCGCAATCATTCCCACCACTAAAGAACCTTCACCCTCATGCCAATATTTAAACAAATCTAGGCGATAAGATGCAACTAACAATGCCATTCCCGCCACTCGCAAAACATTAATAATAAAACCCAAAATGACAGCGACACATATTACCAAAGCCTTATTTTGTTTAGTAGGAAACATCACCAAACAAATTACAGCTAAACCTAATAAGTAATTCATTGCCTCTATACCCGAACAACCCCCATTTACCAACACCCTTCCTGTCGGCAAAGCAACATAATTACCATCGCGTGTTACATCAAAACCGACATACCACAAAGAATAATAAGCAAATTTAGCAGTAAGCGAGGTAACAAAATCCACTAAAGGTAACGTAATGACACTGGGGGTGCCATGAAAAAATAGTATTACCAATTCACGCCAATATAGTTTTAAGTTCTGAAAACCTACCGCAAGTAGGCTCACACCTAAACCAGACAAAAAAGGTGCCAGTCTTAAAAAAGGCTCGGATTTACTGGAAACCACAGCACTTTGAAATAAAATAAAAGCTATTAATAGCGTCCCTGCTATTGTCGATAATAGGTCACTTTTTATCTCACGCTGTTTGAGAATATCCTGGTTGTCCCAAAGCAGGGAACCCACAGCGAACCAAAAAACTATACTCATCCAAAAATGAGCAACATCGTCCAGCTTCCACAGGAGTGTCATATTCAGAGTTACTAAGGCTGTGGCGATAATGATGAGCCAAAAAATTTTTCTCTTGAACATTTTAGATATTAGTTATTAGTTGATCGATGAGAGCCATACTGCGGACTGTTTTTGATTGCCAACCCTAGAATAAGGGTTTCCAGCCGATTCGGCAATCGAAGTACCAACGGAAAATCGATGGTTTTAGACTCCGAACTAAAAAACAGTCCAGACTATTCTTAGATGATATCATAAAAATAGTAGGGGATGTGGACAACTCAGTAGCTTGAACCCCTTCTACGGAAAGGACGTGGAGGATTTTAATCGCCGTTAATCTTTGAGATGAGGTTAGTAGACACTCTGGAATTTGATGAATGGTGAAACTCAGATGCAACGCATAGCTCAGCATTAGGACACCTAGTGAAAAGACTGTTACTCGAAATGATTGCTTGGATGCCTAGCACTTGTTTACTGGGCCCCTGTAAGCAAAGACTAAAAAGCGAGTAAATCAATCAAAATTAAAAATACAGCCTCTTCCATGTTCATGAAGTACACTATAAAGCTATATTGTTTGGTGTTAATCCTCCGGGTGCGGATCTGCGAAATATTGGTCGATAAAACTTACAGATTGACGGGTGTATCCGCACCTTACACGGGCTAGAAGATTGTGTGTACCACATCTACATGGAATATGCTGTAACTCTTAATAACAGCGGTAACGCTACAACTGCGTTTCATATCGCCTTAAAAGTCCGGGGTTTTCAGAGTGCCGCGCTATCAGATACTAAGAAACCTGGTTTCACCAAGAAACCAGGTTTTTAGCTCGAACATAAAGTAATCAGTTTGGCATCAAGCCAGAATCGAAAACGAGTTCAAACGATCGCCTATTCAGCTTTTTGAGCCTGAGCACGTTGCTTTTTGAACATAGCACCAAACCCAACAGCGGCTCCAGCAGCAAGCATTGTTAAAGGTTCAGGAGTAGCTTCAGTGTTGCTAGTGCCGGTGCTGACAAAAACATCGCTATCGCCCTTGCTACCAATACCCCGGACGTGCATCCCTAGTCTCAAAGTACCATTATTCAACGCGGAAACTACGTTATTATAATTTCCAGTAAAGCTCAATCCCAAAACCTCACCAGTTTGGACACCGTTCCGCGTACCAGTTATCCCAGCTGCAAAATCCGTAGACCAAGGAGTAGCAAGGTTATTAGTTTGTGGCAGAGGAGTAGCTCCCTCTGTAAAGTTAACACCACGACCATTTATAATGCCAAAGTTGCTCAATAAATTGGTATTAGAACCTGTGTCCAAGTGAACAGCAGCAATAAAGATATCGGCGGCGGATTCGTCTTTATTGTCATTGAAAATGTTGAATAAAACGTTATTGGAGCCATTATCTAGGACATCAAACCTAAAGCTATTTACATAGGCATCTCCCGATGTATTATCGCTAGCAATATTACTAAAGCTGAAGGCAGAGGCAGGTGCTGCGGATACTGCACTAAGAGTAGCGACACCGGCAACAGCTAAAATAGATTTGACTAAGTTTAATTGGATTTTCATGGCTGACACCTTTATTTTTATGTTGACTGGAAGCAGGTTTTTTTCCTTCACATATTCAATCTAAAGCAAAGCACAAGTTAATGCAAGTAGGTTTGATAAAGATTCGATGAAGATTGGGAATAAGCTGATTGGATTTAGGCAAAATGCCTAAATTGATGGCTTCTAGCTAGCTATTTCCTATGGCGTGCCTCAAAAAATAGGGGTGCTGCCATCCGGATTTTAGTCCTGACTTCTCTCTCTTTTAAAAAGCTATAACTCACCTTCCTAAACAGCGGTGTTACACAGCATAATTACTGATAAAAAAGTTTTTAATCTCTAAAGTATGCCCTTAAAAAGTTTTTTATCCGTGAATGTACGGTAGAAAAGTTTAAGTGATAGGTTGATTGGTGGGTAAAAACAGGTAAAAACCGATGATGACAGTGGAATCTGCGGAATGTGGGCTATAACTCAGGACAAAATCTTGGATCGTATTCGGTGCGTGGATTCTCGCTTTCGGATTCAGCAACCAGCGCCATTTAGACTTAGATATTGCACCATTACCAAGAACCGGCTTTGGGGCCCGTTCCACAAAGAATGAGTTTTCTTGTGGGGAGTAGGGGGTGGGCAGGAGAGGCCGCCCAAAACAGGCTTATCGATCATCGTGCAACATCTCAATTTAGAGACCAATGGTTTCGGTGCTCGTTATTATCTGTGAGGCTGGAACTTTGGCCGACTAAAGGGACGACTGGACTTTCTGGGACATAGTTTTGGGAACACCTTTACCGTCGGGGCTGTTTCGGGGCAACCACGGGGAGTAGGGGTCGGATTGCCCCTAGGGAAAACCAGCTTTTTGTAGGGTTCGTGCCAAGAATGCCTACCCATCCAGGATTTGTTAGGCCTTTGGTGGGATTGGGGCAACCACGGGATTGGGGCAACCACGGGATTGGGGCAACCACGGGGGGATTGCCCCTACAAGAGAATGAAACTGCCCTGCGTCTACCGTCTGACTCTTTTAAGATACAAGGGGCGGGTTTTTGGGATTGTCAATTATTGGCCGGTATTGTTGGTGAGGGGATCCCCTACCATATTAGGGGTTATCGATCGGACATAATATGACAAGCTTAGCCAGCAAAAGCGAAAACACGCCGAAAATTCGATCGACTTTTCGGCCTGGTGCGACGAAGCCTGAGAAAGGGCCCGGAGGGAAAATCAACCGATTTCTTCTGTCAATTCGCTACTCTAGCTGCCACTGGTTTAGGGTGATGGAATGTGAAGGATTTTGCGATCGGGCGATCGTCCAATACCTGAATTCGCACTTGATACCGATAAAAAGCGCTTTTCACTGTCCCGCCTGTTTCTTCTACCGCCACAGTTGAAACGTTTTTTCGTACTCTTTCCCTTCAGTTCGATCGACATTCCCAGCATTCAGCGACAATCCCAAGCCCCACCTTAGTAAAATCAACAGCGACCAATCAAGCCCGTGTACTGCTGCTAGATTAATCCTAAATAAGTCGTAAATTTTTTACCCCACCCCAACCCTCCCCTTAGTAAGGGGAGGGAGTAAGAAATTCACAAATGATGCGAGGATTGCTATAACAGGTTTCGGATAATTCCTGACATCCTTTATATGAAAGATATAAGCGAAGTTAAACGGCAGGTAGTGGCATTGGCGGATTTCAACACCCTTTTAAGAACAGGCCAGAAAGCCTGTTCCCGATAGAGGTACAAAACACCCATAACTAACCCAAAGTATACATCCAGCCATCCCTCGCGCAAATCCTCACAATTCCGTCCCAAACTACAGGCGTCGCCTCAAAAGACAAACCCGGCTTAAATCTCCCCGATTCTATTACTTTCAAACGGTAAAACTCCCCTTTAGCATTTCTCAAAGCATTCTGATCCCCCGACTTCGCTCGTTCCCAATTCAAATTGAACAAATAAACACCGTTGTATCCCGCACTGATCAGTTTATTGCCATCGGTAAAAATCGGAGTTGAAATTGAAGAACCAATCGCTTTTTTAAATACTATTACCGGAGTATCGTAAGACTGGTTTCGCCAAGGCACAAAAGTTTTTTTACCTGTAATCATATCTTGGGAACCGATGTACAAATTGCCGTCGAGCGCATTTGTGGCAAACAGCGCCGGAAACTCCCCTGGATTGTACTCATCATTCAAAGCCACCGAGCCAATTATCCCGCCTTCCCAGCTAGAAACTCGGCGATTCCCCGTCGGCAAAAACCATTCGACGCTGGCATTCGGTTCTTTATTTGGATTCAGCTTCAGCACTCCGCCGTTGCCCTGAATGTATTGTTTTTCAATGGCACAAAATAGTTTCCCTGATTTAGAAATTACAGCACTTCCATCCAAATCTGAACCAGTATAAAAATCCCAAACAATCTTTTTAGTTGCAATGCTAATACCGTAAATGTGACCGGAACCAGCAGCTATAAATATTCTATCTTTGAGCCTTGATGGCGATGATTCCGCTACCAAGTTGCCGCCGTGCTTTCTGATATCTCCTGCTGCATAAAGCTGTACCTCCGACAAGATATTTGGCTGCTTGATGCCTTCTTTGATTTTTGCACTGCTTGTGGAACTATCGAGAAAATAGCCGATCGCATTTTCCCCCGCATTGAACAAAACGCCACCGCCGATGTACAAAGCGCTGCTGTCATTATCCCGGCTGTAGCTGGGCGTTTTCCTGATGTCTAATTTCCAAAGTTCCTTGCCAGTTCTAAAAGATATTGCCCTAAAACTCGGCACTACTTTTTTGCCACCACCGCCACTGCGGCTTCCCTGCAAAATTACAATTCTGTTTTCGGCGCTAGCTTTTTGATCGATATAAATCGTTGATGAACCTTTGATTACATCATCAAATTTATAGCGCCAAACTTCTTTATTGGTAGCAATATCTATTTTTCGCAAATTGTGGTCATAAGCACCTATAATTAAATAAGTTTTTCCCCCGTCTCTGGTAATTGTCGGCTGTCCTGTCCAACCGGCACCGCTCCAAACTACAGACCGCCTTCCCAGAAAAGTCCGGCCGCCGCCTAGTTGGAATTTGTCGATTAACTTCAAACTTTTCGGAACACCTCTGCCGTAGAACCGACGCTTGTCGTTACCTAAAAAGGTCGGGACTAATAATTCTATTTCTGGGTCTGCTTTCGCCAGGAAATTGTTAAGATTAGTTTCTAATAAAGCTGGCTCCGAATCTTCAGTTTGGTACAGTTTGATAACAGCAGGAGGAACAGCAGCACTCAGCAAAAATTGTCCTAGCTGTTGATTGAATGTTCTCCGAGATGATAAGCTCATATTATATCGAGATAGTTAGAGAGTCGATGGCAGAGTGTCCCCTACCATCTCTCCTACAAAACCGTGCTTGCGACTTTCACCGCACACGG
>NZ_JAUBOQ010000082.1:0-15146 GCF_036700325.1 Microcoleus sp. Z1_B2 | reverse complement strand
AATTAAATCTGGCGCGTGCTCGTCAGCAAATAGCCTAACCCCACTGGTTTACTCTTTTGACAATTAATCCACCCTGCTTCTTAAGGGGGATTTAGGGGGATCGAGACTTGGATACAAACGAGAGAAATAGAGGGTTTTAGTCTTAAGTTGAGACGCTTTGAACACTGCCCTGTCCCTACTCAATCAATTTACAAATTTGTTAAATTAAACTCATCAAACTTCACCACTTCCGACTCCGGTTTCCGCGTATCAAAATAGTAGCTGCTAACCGTACCCTCCCCCGTATCAAAAATAGTAAAAGCCGTAATATCGTTGCTATCAATATACGGCAGCGGCCGCCCGTCTTCTCCCAACAAAGGCGCAACAGTCGGCACCACAGGTTCCAATCCGTTCGGGTCTCCAATAGCGCTGTAATCTTCCCGATATGCCGGCGGCACAAATCGGCGCTTTTCCCCCGCAAAAGCACCGTAACTGTTGCCCACATTAGAACTCTCCAAAAAGTGCATTCCGCTGGAACTTACAAACCGATTCCACAAGTGCGAATGTCCGTAAAATACCAACTGCACGCCCGCTGTTTCTAGTAGCGGCACTACATCCCGAATCAGATAATCTTGCTGTTTCGGATACTCGTAACGCACCATTTTAATCTCGCCATCGAGAGCGCGATCGACTATTTGCACAGGGTCAGTATAAGCAGGTACAATATTGTCACCCAGAGAATGGGGCGGGTGGTGAAACATCACAATTTTATATTTTGCCTGCTGGAATTCCGAGCTTTTTAACTCTTGTTGCAGCCAATTATATTGAGCGCTGCCCTTGACAATCGGCTCAAAAATATGCTGTCCGTATCCCCATTTTTCGGGATGATTAAAATCTTCGTCCCGTTCCCGATACCTGCCTCTCGCACGCGGATCTAAATTCGGAGTCCGCCAGATATTCGTAACATACAAAGTCACTAAGCGTACATCCCCAAAAGTCACAGCATAGTAATTTTTGCCTCCAGGTAAATTGAAAATTTCGTCATAGGTATCGCTATTAAAACTCTTGTTTTTTAGCCAGATTTCCCGCACTGAAGAGTCATTATTAAGATTCAAAGAGGCAGCACGTTGAGCGTATATTTTCTCCGCAGCGGCGCGGGGAAAAGGATCGTTAAATTGGTCATCGAGTTTGCTGTTGGTTGCAAAGCGACCCATGATTTCGTGATTGCCAATGGCCGGAAATAAAGGCGCGTGTTGAATCAGTTCGCCGCCGCTGTAAACGGTTTTGATGCCGTTTTTGTCGAGTTCGGAAAATGCGCGACCTTGCAGAGACGGAAAGAAGGCGCGGCCTCGGTAATCGTCAAACCATTCAGAAGCGCGATCGGGTATATTAATTAAATCCCCTGCCATGAAAACCGCGTCAACTCTGCCAATTGTTTCGGCTACTTTCTGGAGATTTGCTGCTGTCATCGGCATCAATTGATGGTCAGAAGTGAGGAGAATTTTGAGCGCACTTCCTGCTGCGGGTGTCGGAGAAAGAGTGAAAACTTTGCTGCTGACAGATGCGCCGTCTTTCCTTTCGCTAGTGACTCGATAAGGAATGCGAACACCGGGCATTAAATTGGGGACTTCTGCTTCATGGCGCCAGATGTCGCGGACAATTGGATTGCTGTCAATAATGCTTTGTTTCATTTCATCGGAGATGCGCGAGTCTTTGTCTTCGCGAGTGCGGCTTAGCTTGGTAGTATTTGCCGTCACGACTTGATTCAAATTTTCGCCGTAATCAACTGTGTTGCGAGTACCGGCAAACTCTGTGAACCAGACAACTCGCACCGAGTTTGCTGTTGGGACTTGCAGAAACGGGTCGGTTAAAAGCTGAGGTTTGTTAAGGTAAGATTGCATCATGAAACCTAGCAATAGGACAATCAAAATCAAAACACCAAAAAACCAGGGATTGCGAGAATAACCTTGAGAAAATTCTACTTTATTGGGCAAAGGCGTTAACATAATTCATTAGTCATTAGTTTGTAAGGGCGGGTTGCACCAGCCAAACAGAACTCCCCACCCCAATAATATATAAACCCGCGCCACCCACTTTAAATTTTAAACTACCCACGTTATCAAAAAGTTAAGAAATTAGTAAAATATTTCCGATAAAAGAAACCTCCACCCTTTTTGGAAATCTTCTGAGTTCTCCATTCTCTTTCTCTGTGCCCTCTGCGCCCTCTGCGGTTCATAAAAAAAAATCAAAAATGACTGAGACTTGCGATATAACATTCTTAACACCCTGACTTCAATCTAAAATCTAAAATCTAAAATCTAAAATCCCATGACCCGCCACCTTCTCAAAGCCAACTGCAAAACCGTACACTTGGGCGGTTTTTCTCCGAATATCGAACCTGCTTTAACTGTCGATTCGGGCGATCGCATCGATATCGAAACCTATTCAGGATATTATGTTGCTGACAAAGCGCCGCCCGAATTTCTCACCCCCGAATTTTTAGATATTTGTCAGAATTTGCCTCCCAACCGCAAAGTTGGGCCGGGGCCCCACTTGCTGACAGGCCCGATTTATGTTAACCATGCCGAACCGGGAGACGTTTTAGAAATTCACATTGAGGATGTTTACCCAAGTTTGCCCGTAGGATTTAATGCAATTCGCGCCGGATGGGGTTCTTTACCTGAGTATTTCCCCGAACCTAAATTGCGGTTTATTCCGCTAGATTTAGAGCAAAAAACTGCTGAATTTCCCACAGGTAGCGGCATTCGGATTCCCCTGCATCCTTTTTTTGGAATTATCGGCGTTGCTAATGCACAAATCAACCGTTCTTCTATTCCTCCAGAGCGCTACGGCGGCAATATGGACAATCAGGAACTCCAAGCAGGAACGCGGTTATTTTTACCTGTTTTTCTGCGCGGCGGTTTACTGTCCATTGGCGACGGACATTCGGCACAAGGAGATGGTGAAGTTGACGGTACTGCGATTGAAACTTCGATGAACGGGACTATTCAGATCATCTTACGCAAGGATTTATTTCTGATATTTCCGTTTGCGGAAACGCCCACTCATATTGTGATTATGGGATTCGGTAGAACATTAGATGAAGCGTTTGAGCTGGCAGTAAAACAGACGGTTTATTGGCTGCAAAAGTTTGCGGGTTTCCAAGAGGAAGATGCTTATGTTTTGTGTTCGCTTGCGGTAAATTTTCGGATTACGCAGGCTGTTAACAATCCTCAAAAAGGAGTTCACGGAATGATTCCCAAGTGTATTCTGCTCGATGTGAACATTATTGACCACCGAGTTTGAGGTAATATGATAACACGCGAGCGACCAAAAAATTAGGATCGCGATCGCACAAACTACACAAATTTGTCACTGCTGTGGTCGATCGGGATCGCGTTCCTGTTGACAATTAAGCTTAAAATGGATAAGTTACCAGTTCTACCTAAATCGAACTCAACATGAAAAACCAGACTGACGATGTTGCCAAAAAAGATTTAGTCGATCGAGCTTTTGGGAGTGCAGCAATACCAGATCCAACAGCGTGGGTGCACGAACATTATTTTCTGGCTAATTTCGCTGATACTCTGGCCCACATCCAAGAACATATGTCTGAAGACAGTTGCGAAATCGGCGAGAATGTTGAATCGGGTGAGGGAATATTATCGATCGATGCCAAAATTAGAGATATGTTGAGAGCTACTTTTAGCGACGACGGCTGGCAATATGTCGAAAGTTTATTGTGAGTTTGGTAAAATCCATAAGTATTTGTACGTTCCTAACTTGAGAGCGTAAGTTATAGCAGTTTAAAAAAGAATCCAAATTTATGCCGGTGATCTAAACCATTAGATCATGCGTTATGCCCAATTCTTTAATCTCAAATCTCAAATAATATCAATTTCTTCCCTCAACGCAGACTCGCAACTCAGAATAGCTGGGTGCATTTCCACCCCCAGTTTAAGTAAACTTGACCTATTGTGATGTAGGATACTTTAGATGGGGGGGAAATTACTGTCGCTAGGAATTTCGATCGATCGCAAAAACGCTGCACTTTCTTCGGGCAAAGCAGTATTGATAAACATCCCGCTGCCCAACTCAAATCCAGCTTGCTTGGTGACTCTGGGAATAATTGCGATATACCAGTGAAAGTATTTTGTTCCCCCTTCGGCGATCGGTGCCGATCGAATAGTATAGTTGTAATCGGGATTGTTTAATCCGTAATAAAGCTTAGCCAGTACAGTTTTCAAAGTATCAGCAAGATCCGTAATTTCCCCATCAGTAAGGTCATCAAATGAAGAGGAATGTCGGCGCGGAAAAATCCAAGTGTGAAACGGTGAAAGTGCAGCGTAAGGGATAAAAGCCACAAAATGTTCACTCTCACAAATCACTCTTTCCTCCGCCGCTAATTCATCTTCCAAAGTTCGGCAAAACAGACATTCTCCGGTGTCATCAAAATATCTAATAGCTTCGTCGATGCGGCTGCGAAATTGGCTGGGTACAACGGGCGTCGCTGCTATCTGCGAGTGGGGGTGTTCGAGAGAAGTTCCGGCAGTTTCCCCGTGATTTTTGAAGATAATAATAGTTTCAATGTGGGGATTTTTTCTAATTTCTACATAGCGCTGGCGGTATACTAAAAGTATGTTTTCAACTTCTTCAACACTCAACAAAGCTGTCGTCAAATCGTGTCGCGGATGTTCGACAATTACTTCGTGCACGCCGATTCCCGCCATCGTGCGGTGAATTCCCGATGATATCCTCATCCATTTGGCTGTCGGGGAGAGGGCGGGATATTTGTTG
This sequence comes from Microcoleus sp. Z1_B2, assembly GCF_036700325.1. NCBI lineage: Bacteria > Bacillati > Cyanobacteriota > Cyanophyceae > Oscillatoriales > Microcoleaceae > Microcoleus > Microcoleus sp. Z1_B2. The sequence continues at coordinate 10,370 of NZ_JAUBOQ010000082.1, read as the reverse complement.
TGAATTGCCCGGACTTTCCAGCCCGTGCGTGAAGCGAAGCTATCCCGTAGGGAATCGCCCAAACGGCAAGTTTCTAAGGTTCCGTCTTCCTCATTTCCCACGCAAAACGGGCAATCGGCACGGTGCGGGGGCACTACTGCAGCCGACTTTTTTTTGTTAGCGAATTGATCCGGTCTTGTCGCCCGTTCGGTGGCGATGATTACCCAATCTCTGGTAATTAAATTTTGTCTAAGTTCAGACATTTTTTTACCTTCAGTTGCAGGGTTTAAACGTTGATAATTCTATAAAATAATTGGTATTATGTCACTAGCTATTGCATTTCTTTAACAGATATTGATTTATAAATTTTCCAGCATTTTTCCAACAGAAATTAACAACATTTGGCATCGACGATAGAGGGCGATTACGACTAAATTGGTACAGAATATCTGTCTAGGCAGTACGGGTAAGCACAGATTTTAACTGCAGAGATTAAGCCAACTGCAACTGCACATTCTGCAACTTGCAAATCGCTTTCAACACTTGCGCCAACAAGAGCGATCGCTCTCGGTCAATCAAATTCAATTCCGGTAAAATCTGATAAGTACAAGGATTTCCCCGCGTCAGATACACAAACTGATAGTTACGTCCATTCGTGGTCAATCCCCAAACAGACGATTGCTGCTGCAAACTTTTATAAGCATAAGTCAGCAATTGCGGCAAACCGGCCCAAGGATCGATCCTCTTCGAGGGCTTCGCTAACGCACTATTTTTCGCCTCCACTACCAAAATCCAAAACTGTGCCGCCGCGAGCTCTGCATCCGGCTGATTTACCGCTAAGACATCCAAGCGGCCTTTAATTAAAGTATCCGCATCCTCAACCTCGATGGGGATGCTATCTTCCATTGTCAGCACCACAGGAACTTTAAAAAATCCCGTTAATTTCATTAACGGTGAAAGTGACAAAAACTTAACCAATTCTTCAGAAACCTTTCCCACTTCTAGATAGCGCCAAAAGTCATTGCTGATTTGCAATAATTCCTGCTGTTCAAAATCCGTCAGAGGTTCCAGAGAGAAAAAATCAGTAAATCCTCCTCCTGTTTGTCTTTCCAATTTGAGAAGGCGGTGAACGTCATTTAGCGATAGTTGGCTTGCTTCAAAATTTTGCGTCATGGCTTTTGTGCGATCGGCTGTTTATGTCAATTATAAAAGAATTACCATCGGATTTGTTATGATATAATCATACCAGATATCGCTCCTGTAAATCGGGTAGATTGTATGAAAGCAATTAAAGTGATGGCAACGATCGACGATCGAGGACAATTGTGCGTTGGTGAACCGCTCAATTTATATCGCAACAGCCGAGCCGAAGTAATTGTGCTGGTTCCAGAAGGAACAGACATTAATAAAGAGAAGCAATCTCATGAAGCCAACCACCAAACCACGCAACTAGAAGACTATTTCAACTTCCTCAGACCTGACGATATTCGGCTCAAAGGTTCCCGGATCGGCATCGAAACCATTCTCTATGAATACCTGTTTCGCGCTCGAACTCCCGAAGAAATAGCTAACATTTATACATCGCTCACCCTCGAACAAGTTTATGCGACCATTTTGTACTACCTGCACAACAAAGAAGCAGTCGGTAAATACATAACCGAATGGTTGGAATGGGGCGAAAAAATGCGAGAAGAACAGCGCCGCAATCCTCCTCCTGTGGCCGAAAAACTTCGCAAACTGAGAGCAGAAAGAGATGCAAGGAGAAAAGCTGATGGCAATCCAGTATCTCTTTGATGAAAATGTCGATCCTGCCTATCCTAGCCAAATTCGCAGACGCAATCCCGATCTGGTTGTTCTAGCAGTGGGAGAACTAACAGCACCTTCTAAAGGGACTCTCGATCCAGAAATTCTTATTTGGTGCGAAATCCACAATTTCATTCTTGTTACCAACAACCGCCGCTCTATGCCCGTTCATTTAACAGATCATTTAGAGCAAAATCGCCATCTTCCCGGAATCTTTCTCCTGAATTCCAAGCTGAGTATTGGTCAAAATATTGACGAACTGATTTTGATTTATGAAGCATCATTTGAGAATGAGTACGAAGATAGAATTTACAATTTACCAGTGCTCTAATTTCTCATGCAGATCCAACATTTACAAAATTCCCCAAAGTCTTAAGGAAAATAAACATACTTTTGCCCCAACTTATGCAAACAATAGTTAAAAAGACTAACCGAAGTTAAAGTTAAAAGCAATGTCGCAAGATACCATCGAATCAATTCTGCATGAAAAACGGCTATTTCAGCCGCCCGCTGAATTCTCCCAAAAAGCTCACATCAAAAGCCTAGAAGAGTACCAAGCCCTCTACGACAAAGCCAAAGCTGACCCCCAAGCATTCTGGGCAGAACTTGCAGCCCAAGAATTAGACTGGTTCCAAAACTGGGATACCGTGCTCGACTGGCAGCCGCCTGTTGCTAAATGGTTTGTCAACGGTAAAATTAATATTTCTTACAATTGTCTCGATCGCCACTTAACCACTTGGCGCAAAAATAAAGCCGCCCTGATTTGGGAAGGCGAACCCGGAGACTCCCGCACCCTCACCTACGCGCAACTCCACCGCGAAGTCTGCCAAATGGCGAACGTCATCAAACAATTGGGAGTCCAAAAGGGCGATCGCGTCGGCATTTATATGCCCATGATTCCCGAAGCTGCGATCGCCATGCTAGCCTGCGCCAGAATCGGTGCAGTACACAGCGTTGTTTTTGGCGGTTTTAGTGCAGAAGCTTTGCGCGATCGACTCAACGACGGCCAAGCAAAACTCGTCATCACCGCTGACGGTGGCTTCCGCAAAGATACCGCCGTCGGCCTCAAAACACAAGTAGACAAAGCATTAGCAAATAATGCCACACCCAGCGTTACCAACGTTCTCGTAGTTCAGCGCACCAAACAGAAAATTGACATGGAACCCGGGCGCGATCATTGGTGGCACGATTTGCAAAAAGGTGTATCGGCAAATTGTCCCGCCGAACCGATGGACAGCGAAGATATGCTGTTCGTACTCTACACCAGTGGCAGTACCGGCAAACCGAAAGGTGTCGTCCATACAACCGGTGGTTATAACCTTTATACCCACATGACAACCAAATGGATATTCGACCTCCAAGATACCGATGTTTACTGGTGTACTGCTGATGTCGGCTGGATTACTGGACACAGTTATATTGTCTACGGGCCGCTGTCCAACGGTGCGACAACTTTAATGTATGAAGGTGCTCCTCGCCCTTCAAATCCTGGCTGTTTTTGGGATGTAATTGAAAAATACGGCGTCACCGTTTTCTACACTGCACCTACTGCGATCAGAACATTCATGAAAATGGGCGAACACTTGCCCAACGCGCGCAATTTGTCCTCTTTACGATTGTTAGGAACTGTCGGCGAACCGATCAATCCTGAAGCTTGGATGTGGTATCAACGAGTAATTGGCAAGTCGAATTGTCCGATCGTCGATACTTGGTGGCAAACAGAAACCGGCGGAATTATGATTACCGCTTTGCCCGGTGCAATTCCTACAAAACCCGGTTCTGCAACCCTACCGTTCCCCGGAATTGTGGCTGATGTTGTTGACCAAGATGGCGAACCAGTAACTAACGAAAGCGGCGGTTATTTAGTGGTGAAACATCCTTGGCCGGGAATGATGCGGACACTTTACAACGATGCCGATCGCTTCCGCCGCACTTATTGGGAATATTTGCACCCGAAAGATGGCGAATTTGTGTACTTTGCAGGGGACGGCGCGCACAAGGACAAAGACGGTTATTTCTGGGTAATGGGCCGCGTTGACGATGTAATTAATGTGGCCGGACACCGACTCGGCACAATGGAAGTCGAGTCAGCTTTGGTATCGCATCCAGCGGTGGCGGAAGCTGCGGTTGTTGGTAAACCGGATGAGATTAAAGGTGAGGAAATTGTGGCTTTTGTCACGCTGGACAACTCGCAGCAACCTAGCGATGAATTGGCTAAGGAATTGAAGCAGCACGTTGTTAAGGAAATTGGGGCGATCGCCCGTCCGGGAGAAATTCGATTTACTGATGCTTTACCGAAGACTCGAAGCGGGAAGATTATGCGGCGTTTGCTGCGTTCTTTGGCTGCGGGACAAGAGGTTTCTGGGGATACTTCGACTTTGGAAGATCGGACGGTTTTGGATAAGTTGCGCGGTGGTGCGTAGGGGTATTTTGTAACCGCAGATGTAGGCAGATGAACGCGGATGAACGCTGATGAAATTCCCATCAGCTCATCTGCGTTTATCTGCGGTTTAATTGTTAATTGGTTTATTTACCGCGCCACAGATGAACCGCATCTGGGTTAATTTGCGACCTTACCTGTAGCCAATCCTCTAACAAGTAATCATCATCAACTGCTTCAGAATGCTGTTCGTCTTTGAGAATTGCTAAGACGTGGACTCCAGACGGATAGTTGACATGACGAATTTCTGGGTCATATCCCAAGTCTTGAATTTTTGCTAAAATGCGATCGACAGCACCGGCAACAGTAAGATCGACGGCCAGAATAATTTGACCGAATTTAGCACCTGGTTTTACACATTCCAGAACAGCCATTACTCTTTCTCCTTGTAGTTGCAACGGTACACTTGAGGGCGATTTTCGACTTTTCCGGGTTGAGTTACAGATTCTAATTCAACTCGGTAGCGATCGGCTCGTTTTTGGCACTCCTGTTTCGCTTGCTTGGGGTTATCCGCTAAAATCGGCTCATCCCAACGTTCTGGTTCTTTTTCTGGATCTTGAATCATAATTAAATTGCTCCTTTGTTGGAAGTTCAACTTCGGGGAAGTCGTCTTGGCATGGTGCGGCAACATTCTGCCAAGGCGCATTTCTCTGCTATAATTGTACTGCATTTTTCAGTATAATTGCAGTATGAGTAAAAACGTTAAAGTTCTAACCATCCGCCTGCCTGAAGTAGAAATGCTTCGGCTGGAAGCTTATTGCGCGAACAGCGGTAGAACAAAAACCGATGTGATTCGCGAACAGATTAGGAGTTTAAAAGTTGAAGATAAGTCGCTTCACCCAGATTGATAACCTTGGTTCATTAACATCTCTTGAGACGCGCCATGCTCCCAGAAACTGTACAGTTGCAAATTCCTTTTCAAGTCCTAGTAGATGCGATCGCCTCCCTCAAACTCGAAGAAAAACGCCGACTTTGGCAACTATTAAATGAAGAAATTACTCAAGCAGAAACCGACCTGCCCTCTCAAGTTCTGATTCAAAATAACAATGGGTCGGATTACAAACCCACAGGGGAAATCTTGACGGCGGCAGAAATACGCGATCGCTATCCCCGCGAGTGGGTGCTAATTGCTGATACTGAATCCGATGATTTATGGAATGTGATTCGCGGTGAAGTCTTAGCTCATTCACCGCAGCGAGAAGAAATAGACCGAGCTTTGACCAAATTTAAAGATGTTCGGTCAATTTCTATAGAATACACTGGCCCTATTCCTGATGAATATTCGGTGCTGTCGTGACTTCACAAAGACGTTGTTTATCTGCGGTTACAAAAACCTTAAAAATATGAGCTACAATCAAGACAACTTCTGGAATGGAGTCGATCGCGATGCCGCCACTACTTAGCAAAACCACAGATCAGCGCATTGTCTATGATGGAATGTGGGAACGGTTTAAATTTATCCAAAAAGGCTTTGAAGGCTCCCCTAGAGTGCGACTATTTTACTATGATGGGACGATCGAGATTCTGATGCCCGGAGAAGACCACGAAACTTTTGCTCATGTTATCGGTTACTTAGTGACTACCTTTCTCGTCGAACAGGGAATTTTCTTCAAGCCCACAGGGGCAATGACGCAGGAAAGATCGGGAGTTGTCTCTGTGCAAGCAGATGAATCTTATTGCATCGGGAGTGTAAAACCAATTCCAGATTTGTCGATCGAAGTTGTCTTTACCAGTGGAGGAATCAGTAAGTTAGAGCGCTATAAAGCTTTGGGTGTTCCAGAGGTTTGGTTTTGGGAAGATGGATTACTGAAGATATATCATCTCCAAGATGGTAGCTATGAAAATAGCGATCGCAGTCAGCTACCCGGACTCAATAACCTCGATCTCGATTTGATGAAACGCTGTATTTTGATGGCGGAAACTGATGCTGGGGAAGCTATTAGAGCGTTCCGTCGAGAGATGTAGCCGATCGCAAGCAATATTTGAGCGTGAGTGCAGCGATGCCTGCATACTACAGTTAGGCGATCGCTCTATTGCATAATAATTTGCTATTATATAACCGTGAAGTCTTATATTGCTCGTGTTGTTCTATGCCCGCTTTAGACCTGTACCACAATACAGTTAAAAAATCTCTCCTCAATGATGGGTGGATAATTACTCACGATCCTCTCCATCTGAAATGGGGGAAAAAAGATATGTATGTGGATCTGGGAGCAAAACAGGTGCTGGCTGCAGAACGAGGAGAACAGAAAATTGCTGTGGAAGTCAAAAGCTTTGTCAGCGATTCAGAAATGCAGGACTTGAGAGAGGCGATCGGACAATTTACTATTTATCGATCTGTGCTTCAGAGAACTTATCCAGAACATACGCTTTATCTGGCTGTTCGCGATATCACCTATGAATCTCTATTTGAAGAACCGATCGGTCAATTAATGATTGAAGATGAAAAGCTCAAGCTGATTGTATTCGACCCAAATCAAGAGGCGATCGTAAAATGGATACTTTAGCTAACTTTAGAACCACCATTAAAACAGTTCTCGAACCTTACACAAAAATTCCTTACTCTCATGGCGATATAATTTGTAAAGCCGTGTTTGATGAAAAATCTGATTGTTACCTGCTAGTTACTTTAGGCTGGGATAAAGCCAAACGAATTCACGGCTGTTTGGTTCATATAGATATTATTGATGATAAGATTTGGGTACAGCGAGATGAGACAGAATACGGCGTGACAAAAGAACTTGTAGCTGCTGGAATTTCCAAGGATTCCATTGTTTTAGGTTTTCATCCCGCCGATGTCAGACCTCATACAGGTTATGCAGTTGTGTAGTTAATGAATTATTTGGCTCATCTATTCTTATCAAAAGGCACGCCAGAATCCTTGATTGGCAACCTCTTAGGAGATTTTGTCAAAGGTTCGGCAATCAACCTTTATCCCGATGAAATTAGAAAAGGCATCGATTTGCACCGCAAAGTAGATAGCTACACCGACTCTCACGCAATAGTGCGATCGAGTAAAAGCCTTGTTTGCGCCGAGAGACGCAGGTTTGCTGGAGTTTTGATTGACGTGTTTTACGACCACTTCTTAGCTAAAAATTGGCTCGAATATTCAGAAATTCCGCTCCCCGATTTTTCTCGCCATGTCTATAAAATCCTGCAAGACAACCGCGATATATTGCCTGAATCTCTCCAGCGGGTGCTGCCCACAATAATTGCCCGCGACTTGCTTTCATCTTATCAGGACATCGCCGAAATCGGCATCACTCTTACAAGAATGTCTGCCCGAATCAAGCGGACAAATAACTTGGCAAGCGGCATAGAAGATTTGACAGCTAACTATCAGCGATTAGAATCAGATTTTCGAGAGTTTTTCCCAGACTTGATAAAATACGCCACAGTTGACAAATATTAATACAAACAACAAAAATTACAGTTGCTAGTGATAACGAACTCGTGTATACTCCAAGCGATACCTGCATGAAATCTCAAGTGCAACAGGGTTCAAAATATGGCAACCAGAATTCCGAACCTGCAAATAACTAAAGTAGTTGATGGCGACAGCATCAAAATTTCTCTCAACGGCAAAACCGAGTCTCTGCGGCTGATTTGCGTCGATACAGAAGAAAGTCATCCGGGAGGCTCCAAACCTGTAACTGCGGCGGGGAAAGCAGGTACGGAAATGGCTAAAAAATACTTTGCGACAGCAGATGGCGGACTTGCTAAAATTGACATAGAATTTGATACAGACGATTCGGTTGAAGTGGCTCTACAAAAACACCGCGACAACTACGGGCGTCTCCTCTGTTACGTACATAAAGACGGAGAAAATTACAATCTTAAACTGATTGAAGAAGGCTGGAGTCCCTACTTTGTAAAATACGGGCGCTCCAGATTGTATCACCGACAAATGACTGAGGCAGAATCGGCAGCAAAAGCTTACAATCTGATGATTTGGAATCCGATTATCAATGCCAAAATCCCCTCTCGCAACTATGCTAATTTACTGCCTTGGTGGTCGATGCGAGGCTCGATTGTTGAAGAATTTCGGTTGTCGGAAGCAACCGCAGGAGCGCTTTCTTTGAGGTTGGACTACCCGAAAATATTAGCGGCTTCTGAGAAAGCTAAATCTATTACTATTTTCTGCGATTTGCAGGCGGGAATTACTAAAAGGATCGGCGGCAGCGCTGTAATTTATGCTGGTTCGGTGTATCATAAATTAGATTTGTGGATACCGGATTCTGAAACTGATGAAAGAGCTCCCTTGAAGCGGCTAATCGAGAAACGTTATGCGGGTCTGGGACGGGGATATGTGTATGTCAGTGGGAAGGTAGAACAGTACAAAGGGAAGCCTCAAATAGTTTTGAAGGATATCAAACAACTTTCAGACTTTCCCCCACAAAAGTGAATATTACATAAATTTAATTAACAAAATTGCAGGACAAATGGAACGATGAAGACTGTTCTCCGGGGAACGCGATTGAATTTTGGGCGATTCCCTACCGCAACGGGCCCGCTTAACGAACGGGATAGCTTGGCTTCGCGCATTTTTTAAATTTTAAGTAGCATGACGGTTTAAAATCAAAAAATATTGTGTTTTTTTATTAGGCTAAATCAATTCATACTATAATAGTATAATCGCCAATCTGTAGCTGCCAATAGCTGCGACATCTATCCAAACTCCAGAAATTTAAAAGCTATGTGCCAATTACTGGGAATGAACTGCAATGTTCCAACAGATATTTGCTTTTCTTTTGAGGGTTTTTCTGCAAGAGGTGGCAGAACAGACGTTCATCAAGACGGTTGGGGAATTGCTTTCTTTGAAGGTTTGGGATGTCGCCTTTTTATAGACTCTAAACCTGCGATTGCTTCTCCGGTTGCTGAAGTAGTGCGCCGCTATCCCATTCATTCAACTAACGTCATTGCTCACATCCGCAAAGCTACGCAAGGCGAAATTGCTCTGGAAAACTGCCACCCTTTTATTCGGGAACTATGGGGACGTTATTGGGTGTTTGCTCACAACGGAAATCTCGAAAATTTTTATCCAGAATGTGCCGGAGTTTACAAACCGGTTGGCAAAACTGACAGCGAAAAAGCATTCTGTTTGATATTAGAAAAGCTGCGCTCTACTTTTCCTCAAAGTAAGCCTGCTGTAGCGGAAATTTACCCGGTACTGGAGGAAATTACTAAAAGTTTGGCAGAGTACGGAATTTTTAATTATTTACTTTCGGATGGAGAACACTTGTTCACCCACTGTTCTACTAATCTGCATTATATTGTGCGACAAGCACCTTTTGCTAGCGCTCACTCGATCGACGAAGATGTAACAGTCGATTTTCGGGAATTGACCAATGAGGGCGATCGCGTGGCTGTTATTGCCACTTTTCCGCTGACTGATAACGAAGTTTGGACGCAAATTCAGCCAGGAGAATTGCTGGTATTTCAGGATGGTTTGCCTGTCTCTTCTGGGCTGCTGGAGTTAAGTTAACGAGATTTAAACAAATTTAAAGCCTAAACAGAGCATCCAACCTGCTAAGGAATGAAAAATAAATAATTTAATGAATTACTCAGGTTGGGGTACGGCTCGATAATTCCATTTGGGCAAATATTCGTCAAAAAGAATTTGCATAGTATTTTTGAAGTTATCAGCTACCTTCCTACCAGTTTTATAAACTTTATTAAGGATATTTACAGCTACAGATAGTCCCGTTTTAGTGTGAGTTTTTTCGACGAGAGCTTTGACTAATTCTAAACTTGTAAAAATTACTCCTTGACAAGCCCTGGTAATATGAGGAAAAAGTCTATAGCGGTTCTTAAAAAAGTGAGGTATGCCCTATGCCCATGAGTACCTCATCTTTCTGAGAAAGGCTATATGTTTGAGCGGATTATATTTAGATATATAAGGAGGATAATGAGCAATTCCGATCTCTATTCCTATTTCATTAACTAATTTATGCAAATCTGATTTAAAAATATAATGATTAGCATTATTACTACCTCACCCATCACATTTTGCCAAGATAGAACTAGCGTTAGGGTAGGTAGCTTTACCATAATTATTCCACCATTTTTTTCAGGGTAAGAGCATCTCAATTAGGCTTGACACAAGGACTCAGAAGAATCTAATGTAGGGTCAAGAAAACAAGAAAAG
>NZ_JAUBOQ010000081.1:0-15657 GCF_036700325.1 Microcoleus sp. Z1_B2 | reverse complement strand
CTAACCGCTGGGTTAATATTATCAATGGGCACTGTGGAAAGGTCAGCAACCGTAGCATTTCGTGCCGTAGTGCTGTCGAACAAAGGCAGCCCGACACCCCGACCTTTAGCATCAATTTGAAATTGAGCGGGGTTTGTCACTGTTTTGACAAATTCCTCCACATCAAAAACATAAACTTTGCCGCCAGCACCGCTTAAATTCGGATAGGAAGCGTAAAGGAATTTGCTATCACTTGAAAGCGCTAAGTCGGTAGCGAATCCATCTGGAATTGGTCTAGTTCCCGCCATTAATTGCGGATTTGTTAGCGGGTCTTTAATAATGCCGATGTTGCTGCCGGCTCGCGGGTCTCCATCTACGCTGGGTAGTTCTTGACCGAAAAATTTCGTGTCCGCATTGCGACCCACAACAAAGGCATAACTGGCATCCGGCAGTACCGTTACCGCGACTCCCTCATTTACATCAAAATAATCGTTAGCAGAACCCAGCCCTAAACTTGCATAGCGAGTAGTAGCAGCAAAACTTACCGGGTCATTATTAGTAATATCCAATACCCCAAATCCGTTGCTATCTTTGCCGCTGTTCGTGAAGGTCATGGCTAAGGGATTGACGGTGCTTGCTATTCCTTCTACTCCTTCATCGGCTGTGATACTTCCGATTAATTGATGCCACTTTTTGGGGTTCTGACTGGGGTCGCTGGGTCGGTCTTTGGGGTCGATGTTAACAACATAAATTTTGCTATTCGAGCCGTTTGGTGCAGTAACAAACAGCTTTTTGCTGTCGCTGCTAATGGCTATTTGTCGCAAACCGTTCGGGGCTGTACCGACTGGGATGGTTTGGGTGACTTGGTGATAGGTTGAGGAAAACGGGTTGATATCGAGAACGTAGATGGAGTTGCTGCCGATTTTTCCGTCTGCGATGTAAGCGTATTGGTCGCGGGGGTCTATGACTATGGATCGAGGTTCTGCACCGCTGGGCAAATTTATCGGGTTAATACCAGCGGTATTCGGCTGAGTGTCTACCTGTTGCCTGGTCATCGGATCGACTAAAGCAATGCGCCCAGAACGATCCATCGCTACATAAGCACGGCTGCCGTCACTGGTGAGTGTTAGTTCTCGCGGGCGATCGAGTATGTCATCCGTGCCTACAGAAACGCTGGCAATCGACAAGTCGCTGCTATTAGTAGCTGTGACGACTGATTCGGGATTTGCACCGTTAATAATTGCGATTTTATCTGTTGTCCACTGCGCGCCAAAGATGTATTCTGTATTGTTTTCTATTCGGTAAGGACTGCTATCGTATTTAACTTCTTTGGCTGGTTCTGAGGGATTTGGGCTAACTTTTTCGTTTTGCTTGCGGCTGATGACGATGCGCGATTCACCTAACGGTACGGTGTTGGGAACTTGAACGGCGATTTCAAATTGATTGTTTGCCAATTTGCGACTTTTGTCTGTCAAAACTGTTCCTTCGTAAGCTTGTCTGCCTACGAAAAATTTAACGGTTAAGTCGCTGAATCGGCTGCCTAACGGGTCGCTCAAGTTATCTACTAATACATTAGTACCCGTGATGAAGAGAACGGGTTGATTGTTGGGAAAAGATTGATTGTTGCTGTCTGTAAACTTAAGTTCGGCACTTTGGATGATGGGAGGTGCTTTGGGATTAGAAGCTGTTGGTGCGAGTTGGGATGCGCGTCTTTCGCCGATTAAAGCATCTTTGTCGTAATAGTCGAGATCCCTTTCACCTATAATTTCCCCAGTCAGAGCATCCAGTTCGCTATTTTTTGCGGGGGGGGTAAAATCTGTGTTGGGAAAGCTCTGACTCAAACTGAGGGAGTTGGAAAAGCTGGCGATGTCTTCAGCGCTATTGTTGTCAGCGGCCCGAAGTGGAGCGAGTGTTTGTTCTGAGATGTTGCTGGCGTAAGCTTGACTATTGAGTAAGTTTTTGGTATCAATCTCGAATTCTGGGGCGAGGAAATTCTGAAACGGATCTTGAGAGTTAAAAGGTGAATCTTTAACAAGTTTCATGTTTAATTTCCGTAGATGCGAGTGAGCTGTTTGCTTGTGATAGTTTCAAACTAACTAATTGATGCGCTTCACCCTTCATTCAAGAAGAATGTGTGGATTCGGACTTAATCAAGTTTTTAGTGCGTGATTTTTAGTGAGCTGCCAAGCTTTTATTAAGAATAATGTTCCCGTATTTTCGGCAGCAAGTCAATCACGGAAATTACTGATATTTTCCGTCGGCTACTGGAAAACTGGCAGTGTCCGCAACAACTTAATAGCAGAGCATATGTGAAGGTTGCTGCGCTAGTTAGTTTGTTTGACTGATAAATTGTGATTGAATTGTTAAAATTTTACAGATTATTTATCAAAGTAATGTACGTTACTCAGCCAAAATACTTAGATTTTTGTAGGCTGGCATTTCAAGCCTACTTAAATTTACTGACTGGAAATTACGGAACAACGGGAGCATCTCTGTTTGGCTTTTATAGTGCGAGATATTCAATAGTTCGCACTGTAAAAAAAATGCTTTTTGCAAAAATGAAATGCTCCCTGTTGTTCCCTTGTTCATAATAAATGAAAGAATTGGCTGACACGTAAACATCCGAACGTTCTTGAAAGTAAAGTTTGACAGCTTCTACGCTGTAAGTCATGTAATCGCGCGTGATGTCGCTTTCAGCCATCGGCTCTCCGTCGCTGCTGGGATATTCAATTTCTAGTTGTTCGACTTGAGTTAAAATTGTCATTTTTCAATTTTCCTCAAAGTTATTAATTTAATGTCCGGTAAATAAGTTTGGTAGGGTGCGTCGCTGCGATATCTTGGATAAAACTTGCAGATTATAGATGGCGACGCACCTGACACGGGATATCGTAATATTGTGTGTATCACATATACATGAAATATGCTGTATAAACGGAGGACACGGCACTGCCGTGTCCCTACAATTAATGGGGTATGGCCACTCCAAAAGCCGTGTCCTCGGTATGATTCCGATGCAGCCGGAAACGATATAACATCTGTTTGAGAGTCTACAAATACAGACTATTTAAATTCTAATTAATCCCTCTGTCTAAAATAATCATTTCCGAACCAACAACCGGACTTCTAGCTATTAAATTGCCTTCCATATTCGCAATTTCTAACTTGCTGAAATCGAGTGAGTTAGCCTCCTTCCACATCTTCGTTGCTAGTTGATTTTGCTCAACTGCGCTGAGTTTGTACCAATCTTCAGCGACTTTTACTGTCAAAATGCTGCTGGCAAAATTAGCTTGAACAGACTCAACTAAACCGCCGCCCAGTCGATTCTTAATGTCAGTAACTTGATTTTGAATCGCAGCAATCAGAGACTGTTCGGGCGTCAGCGGTGGCGGTGGGATAATTTCTACTGGTTGCGGTTTTTCCGGCGCCACTAAATCGGGCAACTTGCTTTTGAAGTTAGTAGAGATTGGCTTAGATGGTACGATCGCCTCTGGGGATTTTGGCGTTCCCGATGCCATAAAATCACCAAAAGTTTGCGGCGACTGCTGCGCTGCTGGCAAAGGCACTTTTGCTAATTTCTCCGGCGGTTTGGCTGAGAAACTGTTGAAAGTTAAACCGACTACAACGATTAGAATTGCTGCTAGGGCGGCGTTTAAAATTGGATCGGACAGCTTCTGGTTCGTAGATGGTGGCAGTAGCGATCGCACTAGCCGCACAATACTTTTCCAAAGTACAGCGACTTTCTCTAAAAAACTCCCTTCCGGGCGTTGGGATACAGGCTTTTTCTCAACTTTTACAGCAACTTTTGGTGGCACGCTGTTAACTTCCACAGCAACAGCCGGAGGAGTTACTGTTGCTGAGTCAGAAGTGGTGGGTGCGATCGGCTTTTCTTGCTGCAACGAGGGTTCGGCTGGTACTTTTTTACCTTTTTTTCCCAAATTCCCGATCGAGGCCATCAAAGTTTTGATTCTCTGATTTTTGGGAACCGCGCTGCTGGCATTTTGAGTTTTGCTGCCAGTGGGGGCAGACTTTGGGGCCGAAGCAACCTCCGGTGTCGGAGATTGAGAGGGTTCTGGAGTTGGTTGGTTTAGTTGTTCTTCTGACATTTTCTCTGCCTTGGGGCGTTGCAAATATATGTAAACGAGATAAATTTTAATTGAGCCATCTCAACCTTAATTTATCATTTAACTTAGTTGTAACCGAATCAAAATGAGCATCAAACGTCGTCACTTTCTAATTTTAGGCAGTCTCAGCAGCTTAGGTTTTGCCGCCGTCTCGAAAATGTTTCAGCTTCGGAGTGCCGGGGGTACAGACGCCAACGCTGCTGTCCCTTCTAACGTTGAGGCAGAAAGGGCGATCGTCCCTTTACCGGCCTCACAGCCTATTTTACGCTTTATTTCGGTAGCCGACACCGGTACCGGGGCTGAAGGTCAGTATGCTGTGGCTGAGGCGATGACCCAATATCACCGGGAAAACCCTTTTAATGTTGCTGTTCTCGCCGGCGACAATATCTACAATAACGGCGAAATTGAAAAAATCAATGCTGTTTTCGAGCGACCTTATCAGCCATTATTACAGCAAGGTGTAAAATTTTATGCTTGTCTGGGAAATCACGATATCCGCACTGCTAACGGCGATCCGCAAGTTAAATATGCGGGTTTTAATATGCAAGGTCGCTACTATACTTTTCGGCGAGATCCAGTACAGTTTTTTGCTTTAGATACCAATCACAATGCGGATTGGAAAAATCAGCTTGTTTGGCTGGAAAAAGAGTTGAGTCAGAGCACCGCACCTTGGAAAGTTGTGTTCGGCCACCACCAGATTTATTCCTCTGGCGTCTACGGATTGAATCAACCTTTTATTAAGACTTTGACGCCTTTGTTTCAAAAGTACGGCGTGCAGCTTTATATCAACGGACACGAGCACAGTTACGAACGGACTCGATCGATTAACGGTACGACTTATTTAATTTGCGGTGCCGGCGGGGGCACCCGTGCGGTGGGGCGTTCTGAGTGGACGGAGTATTCTGCTAGCCGCCTGAGTTTTGCGACGTTTGATGTCTATGAAGACCGGATGTTTGTCAGTTCTATTGGTACTGACAAACGGGTTTTTGACAGGGGAGTGATCGAAGTGCGATCGGCTTAATTCAAATTATATTCAGGGGAAAACAAAATGAATAGGGGTTTTAGAGCCAATAAAACTGGTTTTGTTTTAGAAACAACTGTAGAAGGTACGTTGAGAGGCCACGGATATCTCGAAATATGTCCCCAGTTGCCGAAAAAGCGCAAGCGAGATTGGCTCTTAAGCTCTACTGAAAATTCCAAGCGATATGCTAAACAGGTTTATATCGGAGCTAGCATTTATGAAACTGAAATAAATGTCGATTTTTATATTGTTGGTTGCGGTTTGTTTCCTCTGGGTCTAATTGTTGAGTGCAAGTGGCAAGAAGACAAAGGTTCAGTAGATGAGAAGTATCCTTACCTTAATTTAAATATTAAAAATTGTTATCGAGTTCCTACTATTGTTATAGTGGGTGGTGATGGTATGAGACAAGGTTCGATCGACTGGTTTAAAAAACAAATTCCTGACAATGACAATCTGTTGGCAGTTCACAAGCTCGAAGGTTTTATTACCTGGGCTAACAAATATCTGTAACAGGAATTATGGAACTTTGCCTCGTGTGGGGAAACTACGTATTGCTCCTACAAAATATGCTTAGGAGTGCGAATTAAATAATTTACACTCTTGAAAGTGGGAAGTAGGGGTTGGGCTTATAGCCCATCCTTTCTGGACGGGCTTTCAGGCCCATCCCACAAGAACCATCACGCATTCTAAGTTATTTAATTCTCATTCCTTAATTAGAGACTTTCCTTAAGGAAGATTTAAAATAAACGTATTAATACTTCTTTGATTTTGCCACGCTTAAAACTATTAGAATTAATTCCCCTAGATGCTGATATTTCAATGAGTTTTGGCAGAGATTGATTGGGGAAAATTTGAGTATCGCGGTAGATTTTTTCGATAAAATCGCAGTTAGAATTAGACAGCATAACTTTCACGCCTCGTTCTGCAAGTTCTGCAAAAATATCTCTCAGTTTAATCTGTTCCGATTCTTTAAAATTATCCCGGCTGTAAGTCGTGAAGTTACTGGTGGCACTGATTGGATAATAAGGCGGGTCAAAATAAACAAAGTCTTCGCTGCTGGTAGCAAAATCCAAAATTTCATCGAATTTTCTGACTTCAATTTGAGCGGGCGCGAGTAAAGATGAGACCGATCGCAGTAAATCTGCTTGACAAATGTTAGGATTTTTGTATCGACCTATGGGAACATTAAATTCACCTTTTGAGTTTTCTCTGTAGAGGCCGTTGTAACAAGTTTTATTTAGGTAAATCAGGCGTGCTGCTTTTTCTGTATCTTTTTTGTAGGAGCGCGATCGCACCGAGTAATAATAATCTTTATTGTTCTTGCTGTGTTCTGACTGATGCTCCTCTAAAAGGAGAATCAGCTCCTCAACTTTATCCCTGACACAGCGATAAGCATTAATCAACTCAGGATTAATATCTGTTAAAACAGCTTGCAAACCAGGGTGCTGCTGTGCTAAGTAAAAAAATACAGCTCCGCCACCCAAAAAAGGCTCGTAGTAAGTTGTGAACTTTTCAGGAAAATAAGGTTGATATTGTCCAATCAACCGAGTTTTGCCTCCAGCCCATTTCAGAAAGGGACGTGGCAAGACGAAAGAAGGTGCGGCAGCAGACATTTATCTAGAAATAACGGCCCTATAATATTTATCACAACTAGAACTCAATAGACATACTTCTGAAGTTGTTACCGGAGGTGGCGTGGCATTAAACAGAGAGTGCTGGAGCCATCGGCGAAAAGTTTTCGTTAGAATTATATATGTCAGCCTCGCCGGCAAAAATGCCCGATCGCCCGATCGGCAGATTTAGCTCCGGCTGTGCCAAAATTGTCTAACTCGCTCACAAGTGTTACCAGTCAAAGATCGTGCTGTGACACTTTACCCCACCAAGCTCATGCAAGATTTTATTAATAACGTCTCTCGCTACCCGCGCTTTTTCATTACGATATGTCTGGGAATTTTCTTTTTCCTGTTCGAGCGACTCAAACCCCTGCTCGATCGACCGGCAACTGCGATCGCCCTGATTAGTTCGATTGTAGCGACTTTTGTCTTTCTAACTTTTACACTGCGGGCTATGTTAGGCCTGAGTTCGGTTTAAAGCCTGCGCTTGAACGCAAACATCAAGGGCAAATTCAGTTAACACACTAACTCCCAAAGTAACTGCCAACTCTTGCAGGCGATCGCACACTTGATAATAGTCGCTGCGATAGATTGGAAGAGGAAGTTAGTCAGCAGCGTTACGTCAGCGCTGCTCAACCAAGGCGCAGGCAAACATTACCGAAGTGCAGGACAAGCGTTTGGGGCTATCAACATTCACTGGGGAAATACTGCACCTCTGTTTCCCCGGTGTCCCACTTAATCATTAGGAAGCGGCACACCCCGCCCCGCTTTCCTCTCCCGTTAACCTGACGGTATCACGAGAGTTTCCAGCGGACAAGACAGATGAAGTTTGAACATATCTATCAATTTTTTCAAGACCCCCCTCCTGTTTATCTAAACAAGGAATTAGCTGTGTGTTACATTCTCTCCGTGTTATTGCGCGGAGATTCCTACGGTACAGAACTGATTGGCCAACTAGAGAGGGAATTCCCCATCTACCGACTATCTGATACCGTTCTCTACAGCGCTCTGAAATTCCTCGAAGATGAAGCCGTAATCACCGGTTACTGGAAAAAAGTAGAAGGACGAGGCCGCCCCCGCCGGATGTATCAAATCCTCCCTGAGTGGCGGCACCAAGCTCAAGACCTCGCTCGTCTCTGGCACGATTACATTGGTCAGGGAAACGGCGCGTCAGAGCGTCGTTCCCGCGCCTTAGAAACCGGTCACATGGGTTAACCGAGTTTGAATCGGATGCCTAAACCCTGGAGATGCTGGCGCTACTTGCAAAGCGATTTGCCTGATTGCCTTCGCTTTGCTCGATCGCCGCACAGCGATTCAAGCATCTACACGGCGCGTCAGGACTTACGCATTGTCACTTGAGAATTAGGGATGATGGGGAGATATGGGAATTGGGTGATGGAGAGCAAAACGCCTTGCAGAAGAAGCTTTCTGCGAATCTTGGTAAAAAAGTGTCTGCGTAAGTCCTCGATCGCTTTTTTATGTAAAGTTCTGTAAAGTAATAGTAGATAATTTCAATTACACAAACTTCTACCGATGGATACTGCTGTTCTTCCTTCTACCTTTGTGCTGACGCTACTGTTGGCTGTTGGCTTGTTTTTCTTCATCAAGGCTTCAGTCAAAGATCGAATCGAACAAGTCAAGCTGGCTTCCGAGAGCGCCCAAGAGTCACTGTTAACCGACTTACAACAGTATTTTGCCCAGAGAGCTTACCGAGTTGCAGCCGTCGATGCCCCCAACTATAAAGTCACGTTTGAGGGTTTTGTGCGGCCGAGTTGGTTTCTAGCTATTTTTCTAACTCTGCTGAGTGCAGGTGGCACTCTGTGCTTGGGACTGGTTTTGGGAATGCTAGTTCCTCAGCAGGGTCAAATTTTCCTAGCTTTGGTACTGCTGTCTCCGCTGGCGGGGATATTTTACTGGAAAAAAGCTGGACGCTCTGAGCAAGTCTCGCTCAAACTCGAATCAGTTGCTGAGTCTGGAAGCCAAACCAAGAGCTTTGTTACTGTCAGAGCTCACCGCGATGAACTAGCAGCCATGCAAAAAGCTTTAGATTTGAAACCGATCGATTATAAAGTTTGACGCGGAACGTTTTTTGATATGCTAGATGCCGTAGTTAGACTTCTAGCTGACAAACAGATGACTCAAGAGCGGATCTCTCGTTGATAAACCAGTGGCTGTTTTTTTGATCGACAAATTCGATCGACAAATTCGATCGACAAATTCGATCGACCAAACAGTCAATCAAAAAAAACCATTATCGTGAAAGTGCCAATTGTGGCGATCGCCCTTGGGCTGCGATCGCGCCTGTTGCGATGGCTCCTTATACCCTAATTTCTAAGGACTTTTCGCAGAAATTTCAGTTGGCACTCTCCAGACAATGAGAACTCTCGCGCTTTTGTTAAAAAACTTAGAAAAACATTGCTGTCAATGTTTTGAGCTAAACATTTTGAGCTATGCGCGACTGGCTGACACCACAGGAATTTTTTCTGTGGTAGCTTCCAACATCACCTTTAAGCTGGGAAACAAGAAATGGTTCTCTTCTACGTATTGGGCTCCAAATAAACCTTTTTCAGCCCAGAAGTATCTGTCAGTGGTATGCTCGTTACGCTTGACTAACAGCAAAGCTGGGGGAGCAATGCCTTCTGCATGGATGAACTTGCGAGCCGCTGTTACGGGTTTATCTTCGCCGCTCTCGATGCTATATTGAGGCACACACTCTAAAATTCTGCGTCCTTCTTGTCGGCGGCGACTCTTGCGTTTGCGTCTCCTGGCCAATTTCTTTACCTCCTCTGTGAGCAGACAGTATGAGCAGACAGGTTGTAATGATAGCTACCAAATCCGAGGCCAGTATATCCGTTCTAGCTCAAAATTTCAACTGTTTTTAATATATCGACATAATCTTAACATTCGTGCCGATCGACAAAAGTGTAGCGGTTGTGATATGGTTGGCCCCAAGTTCGGGCAATATCAAAGCTTGGGGATCGGTGGAAGCTGCGCGGACGGGGATGCGGGGCAATTTGGGTTCATGAAAGCCCCATGCCTTCAACATAGCTGCCTTCTATCAAAGGGAATAAATCTGAAATCGAGAAGTCTCTCATCAGTAATCGGCAGCCGATCATTTGTAATTTACTTAGAATTCCGTTAGATATCTTAATGTGGCGCTCATGTTAATGCCAGCGAGTTCAGAATTTGTCAAACTTTGCCGTTCGCAGGTGGCCATCGCCGTTAGTTTGGGAGCGAAATTCAGCGCGGTATACCTGACACAAGAGTTGGTAGAAGGCAGCGAAGCAAAGTTGGTGCCGATCGCAGTTTACCCAGAAACCTCAGCCGAATTGGAAGAAAATCAGGGGTTGAGGTTGCAATCTTCCGAAAGCTCGACAGTGAAACCGGTACCGCGACTGCTGGCGCCGCCTGTTGGGCCTGTGGAAGAATCAACGGTAGGGGCGATCGCACCCGATCGACTTCCGGGTAAGGAGCGCACTTCCCATCAGTGCCAAGGCCCGGAGAATTTGTGGCAGCAGCGGATGCAAATTGTGACGCCTCTGATACACGAGGGAGCTGTAATGGGACTCCTAGTCAGCGGTCGGCAAGACAGGCCTTGGAACGAGCGAGAGGAGGCTCAAATACAACAAATTGCTCGCACCTTAGCCCTAGCCTGCATTTTAGACCAGCGATCGCAGTGGATGCAGCAGGAATTGGGTTCGGCCCGGCAAATCCAGGCTCAGGTTTACGACACGATGCACAATTTGCTGCACCAGTTTAAAAGTCCGCTGACAGCGTTGCGAACTTTTGGCAAGCTGTTAGCGCGGCGGCTGGTACCGGAAGATAAAAACCGCAATGTGGCTTTTAGTATTGTCCGTGAGAGCGATCGGCTGCAAGAGTTGCTCGGCCAGTTCGATCGAACTGTTGACACCGGCGAAGCACATCTAAAACTGCGATCGGGCACTTCAGAAAAAGCAATGTCCAATGTCGAATCAATCCGGCATTCTCCTCTGTCGCTGTCACCTGCAGCCAATTTGCAGGAATCCTGTTTTGTTACAGAAGTCTTAAAACCGCTGTTAATTTCCGCCGAGGCGATCGCATCTGAAAGGAATCTGAAATTGGTAGCCGACATGGAGGCGGATTTGCCACCAGTCTGGGCGAACGATCGAGCTTTGCGCGAAGTTTTGAGCAATTTAATTGACAATGCTTTGAAATATACCCCTGCCGGCCGCCAAATTTATATTAAAGTCAGGTACAAAGCAGCAGATGGCGATCGGGCAGGATACAGCCAATTGCCTGCCATAGCAGTTGCCGTCAGCGACACAGGTTCCGGCATTCCTCCCCAGGATTTAGAGCATTTATTTGAGCGGCACTACCGGGGAGAAAAAGCGCAGACAGAAATTCCGGGTACAGGATTAGGTTTGGCGATCGCCCGCGATTTAGTCCGCCAAATGCAAGGAGAAATAGAAGTATTTTCCCCAGTCAATCCTGAATGGCTGCCATCGGCGGAAACTCATTTATATCCAACCGCTCTCGGCACTACATTTGTGGTTTGGCTGCCGGTGAATAAGTAACGAACTCTATTGCTTAGAGACATTTTTTATGAAGCATCTACCTTTATTCGATAAAATTCCCAATTTTTCAACTTCTTTAGAAGTTTTCAAAAAACACTTTTTTCGTGTACGGTTTTTAGCTGCTTTTAACATTCTGACTCTTCTGATTTTGTGCGCGCTGAGCATATACGCCAAACTCAACAACCAGGGAGACGGAGTTGAACGCCTGTTTAGCGATCCTTTTAATTTCTGGTTCCCTTACGAAGGCATTCTCACCGGAGTTTCCGAAGTCCTATGGTGCACCCCAGTCGCAATTTGTGCATTTACTTTCGGAGTGCTGCGCCAAAAAGAGCCGCGGAGTCGATCGGGGATATTCTTATTTTTTAGTGCTTTACTGCTGGGAGTCTTTTTCCTAGATGACAGGTTTCGGATGACTTTGATTATTTCTCGGTTGGGAATATCTAAGAAATTAATTTATTTGTGTTATGGTAGTGCAGTTTTCCTTTACGGAGTTAAGTTTTGGCGATACATCAAAACCACTCCTTACCTGCCATTAGTCGCAGCATTCCTATTGTTGGCTATCTCGCGGTTTGCGGATCCTTTACACTTGCGAAATCAAGGATTACACGCGATGTTAGAAGATGGCACTAAATTATTAGCTCTTCTGAATTTAGCCCTGTATTTTTGGTACGTCTGTCATCATGAAGTTTGGCGGCATTTCCAGCAAAGCGAAAAGCGTTGATCTCCTCCATGATATTACAAAAAAAGCCGTTGCTGAATTAGGGTATCACTAAGGAATGAGAATTAAATAACTTCCACTCTTGAAAGTGGGATGGGCTCTTATAGCCCGTCCAAAAAGGACGGGCTATAAGAGCCCATACCACAATAAAAATTAAAATTGTCAGTTATTTAATTCGCGATCCTAAGCAACGCCGGCGATCGCATAAAAGCCAAATAATTTCTTTAATTTTGATATGGCATGGGAAAATTAGCAAATTTTAGATAGTAAATTAATAATCGAAGATAATATCTGCTAAACTTGTCGTCTGATTTAGAATAACAAAAAGTTTT
Organism: Microcoleus sp. Z1_B2; assembly: GCF_036700325.1. Taxonomy (NCBI): domain Bacteria; kingdom Bacillati; phylum Cyanobacteriota; class Cyanophyceae; order Oscillatoriales; family Microcoleaceae; genus Microcoleus; species Microcoleus sp. Z1_B2. Next base: position 3,320 of record NZ_JAUBOQ010000081.1, on the reverse strand, counting down.
TCGTTTCAAACGAGCTATCAGGATGTATTAATCTTGTATTTTCGCGCTCAACTCTTGTCCTATATATACAGCATATTTCATGTAGATGTATATCGCGATCGACCGGGTTTCGAGCAACAAAATAAGTAATGATGCGAGAGATATAAAGAAACCCGGTTTCTGGGGTGCAGCTTTAGACACCGCAATGCCATTCCCTTACGGGGATTGAGCCATCGGGGGTTTACTTCATAAACCTGTAATCTGCTCTAAGTTATACCAATTCTCCACAATCTTGCAACAGTTATAAGTTTGTGGTTTGTTTCCTGAAACACTGTAAGCTGTTCTCCATTTAAATTGTGTGTCAAAAATCACTCAAATTCTTGTGGGATGGGCAGGCGAGCCCGTCCCGAATATGCAATTTTAACGCGCAACAGCTTATGCACCGGTGCGGATCTGTGAGATAGTCGCTTTTTTTGATAACTTTTCTAGGGCGACGCACCCGGAGCGCTACTGTTGCATGATTTTTTAGAATTAGTATTAGAAGAATGTGGCTAAAGCCGCAGCGCCTATCCCGAACCCAGAAGGGGGGAACTTGCTGCGGGGAAAAATCCTGTCATAATTCCGATTAATGAGCAATTACCCTATTCTCAGGCAACTGAAAAACGGTATACAATCAATTCAGCCCGATGAGTTTTCTAGGCATCCGCTACGGTGGCGATCTTAGTGGATCTACAGATAGTCGGCAGATCAATAATAAACTGCGTTCCCTGCTCTGGCGTAGAAATACACTCCAATTGACCGCAGTGTTTTTCTATCAGAATTTTTCTGCTGATGGACAATCCCATGCCTGTACCTTTTCCTATGGGCTTAGTAGTAAAAAAGGGAGTGAAAAGTTTAGCACGAACTGTTTCGGTCATGCCCACACCATTATCAGAAATTGTTACCAGGATGTGGGAAGCCGAGCTAATGTTGTCAGGCGAATTGCCGGGTACAACTTCAGTCCGAATCAAAATCTGGGGGTGAAAAACTGCACCATCTTCTCTACTTAGCCGCTCTTCTAAAGCATCTATAGCATTCGCTAAAAGGTTCATAAACACCTGATTGAGCTGACCGGCATAACAGTTCACAAGCGGCAATACGCCATAGTCTTTTATCACATTGATAGCAGGGCGATCGGACTTAGCCTTTAGTCGGTGCTGTAAGATCATCAAAGTGCTATTAATGCCTTCGTGGATATCTACTGATTTAATTTCAGTTTCATCCAACCGAGAAAAATTGCGTAGAGAGTGAACAATATTGCGAATGCGTTCGATCCCTAACTGCATGGAAGAAAGCAATTTTGGTAAATCATCTATGATAAATGGCAACTCTGCATCTTCTATTTCATGGACAATTTCTGCTTCAGGTTGCGGGTAATACCTTTGGTAAAGATTCAACATATTAATGAGTTCTTTAATATAGTCGTTGGCGTGGGACAGATTGCCGTAAATAAAGTTAACCGGATTGTTGATTTCATGAGCGACACCTGCAACTAATTGACCGAGACTAGACATTTTTTCACTTTGAACTAGCTGGAGTTGTGTTTCTTGGAGTTCTTTGACAAAATGCTCTAAGGCAACAGATTTTTGGTGTTCTTTTTCTTCACTGAGACGGAGTGCTTTCTCTACTTGTTCGCGTCGCTCTATTTCAGCCTGCAAACTCTGACTCAGAGAAAAACTTCTCAAAGCTGTTAGGATCGTAGTGTATAGCTTTGATGTCGTTAATTCAGTTTTAGTTTTATAGTCATTAATATCGTAATTGATAATAATGCTTTTTTCCGGTACTTGTCCGGGTTGACCCGTGCGTAAAATAATTCGCACTAACTGATTGCCTAAAACTTCTCGGACATATTTAACAAAGTTTAAGCCAGCATCATCTGTTTCCATAATTACATCTAGTAAGATGATGGCAACATCAGGATTTTCTTGGATTAGCTGTCTAGCTTCACGAGCTGAGTAAGCATTAATGAAGGTTAAAGATTTATTTTCAAAGACAAACTTCCTGAGTGATATTTCGGTAGCGGTGTGAACTTGAGCCTCATCATCTACAACTAAAATTTTCCAGCTTTCACTCAGTTTTTCTTCTGTTGTTTCATCTGCAAACAATATCTCGTCATCCGAGTCGATCGCTTCGGCAAAGTATACTGTTTCTGGAGATGGTTGAGTTAAGAAATCGTCAAAATCACTTTTCATTGCTGTACACCTTTATTTTTTACTAATGTGTAGGTTTGAAGTTAGAAAACCTGTTAAGCTAAGCAAAAGGCAGAAGGGAGAAGATTTACACAGCAACCTTTTCAGTCATCCTTATTTTACTTCTAATTAGGTGGACTTACTTAGTTATCTTGGCCAGGAAATCGGAATTAGAACTCTACATTGGTGAATCAATTTGCATCGGTAATTTAATAATAAACTTGGTGCCTCTTCCCACCTCACTTAGACATTCAATTTCACCTTTTAGTTTTTGGGTGACTAAATTGTAGACAATATGTAACCCTAAACCACTGCCACCTTGACCACGCTTAGTGGTAAAAAATGGCTCAAAAATTTTACTTAAGTTTTCTGGGGGAATACCTTTACCTTCATCGGCGTATTCAAACCTTAGCCGATTACCTTCTTGCTCCCAATCAAAGATTAGTTCCCCAGAAATCCCTGGTTCGTAGGCATGAATCAGAGAATTGATTAGCAAGTTTGTCACAACTTGGGACAAGGCTCCTGGATAAGAATCTATAGCAATTTTGCTATCTCCCTTAATTTTAAGCGAATGTTGGCTATTTTTCAACTTTGGTTTTAATTGTAATAAAATTTCATCAAGATAAGGTCTGATCTGGAAAGTACGTCGTTCTTCGCTAGAGCGATCGACTGCTACTTGCTTAAAGCTTTGAATCAAGGCTGCTGCCCGCTCTAGGTTAATTAGAAGTGCCTTACTGCTTTGGGTAGCAATATCGACAAATTCTTCTAAATCCGATCGCTTCATTTTGCCACTTTTATAAATAGATGCAAATTCTGTGGTATTTTCTGCCAAAGCTGAAGCAACCGTGACACCAACTCCGATGGGAGTATTAATTTCGTGGGCAACACCAGCAACTAATCCTCCCAGAGATGCCATTTTTTCAGATTCGACTAGCTGTGTTTGGGTGGCTTTTAAAGCCTCTAGGGTGTTCGATAATTGTTGAGTACGATCGCTCACTAATTGCTCTAAGTTTTGATTAAACTCCTGTAAATTTTTGTAAAGCTGAGCATTTTCAATGGAAATAGCAATTTGGGCAGATAAAAGTTTTAACAATTCTAGGCGATCCGTAGTAA
>NZ_JAUBOQ010000080.1:0-16935 GCF_036700325.1 Microcoleus sp. Z1_B2 | reverse complement strand
GCTTCTAAGAAGGGTGAATTTATCTCAAAATATACTCACCACTGATGAACAGTGTTCAATAAGATGCGTTCCCCCTGGTTGTGCGAATTGATGTGCGGAAATTTACACCTTTGGTAGCGGTAGCCTGCGACATCGCACTCAGCGGGAGTGAAAGTAAATACCAGATTTAAGTGGTTTGTCAACTTGTCCGTGTCCCGCACTGGTTAAGGTGAGGCGTGAGGGCGCGAACACGCCTTCACCATGTGCCAATTGCGTAAGTTTTGAACTAATAATTAATGACTAATTACTAATGATTATCTTCCTCCGACGACGACATTTTTAATCCGCAAATGGGGGCCGCCGACACTTACCGGCAAGCCACTCTGGCCGCCTTTACCGCAACCGCCGTAGGCATAAACCGAGTCATTTCCTATCGACTCAATATCCTTTAAAGTCTGAAATACATTGCCGCTTAAAGTGACATCGCTCACGGGTTCGGCTAATTTGCCGTCGCGAATCATAAACCCTTGAGCCGCCGCAAAGGTAAACATTTCGCCGTTGGTTTGTCCTCCCAACATCCGCACTGCATAAACTCCTTCGTCAATGTCGGCAACCATTTCGTCAAAGGAATGTTCGCCAGACTCGATCGCAGTATTAGTCATCCGCACCAAAGGCATAAAAGTAGCACTCAGAGCCCTGGCATTTCCCGTCGGACTTTCGCCCATTTTGCCCGCAGTCTCGCGATTGTGCATCCGAGCGGCTAAAACTCCATTTTTAATTAAATGCTTGCACTGAGCGGGCACGCCTTCGTCGTCGTATTTCAAAGTTCCGGGTAATCCCGGCACAGTTGCGTCGTCAATTACATTCAATTGTTCGATCGCCACAGGCTTGCCCAAAGTCAACAATTCCTGCATTTTCGGGTTTTCGTAAATGCCGTCTGCTTCCGACAAATGCCCGAAAGCTTCGTGAATAAAAACCCCCGACAAATAAGGGTCTAAAATCACCGGATACTGACCACCTTTCACCGATTTTGCCTCTAATTGGCCTACAGCTCGAACGGCAGCACTCTTAACACGATCTTCAATATTTGTCAAGACATCGTAATCCGATCGCGAGTGAATCGACTCAAACCCTTGGCGGACGACACCGCCCTCGCCGCGGGCGATCGCTCCGAAACGTCCGGTCACGTCCAAGCGCTCTTGAGCGATGCAAGTCCCTTGAGAATTCACAAAATAAGTAATCCCAAATCTGTCGCTGTAACCTGCCATTGTCGTCTGAATTCGCGGGTCATGATCTAACAGCAACTGATTGTAAGATTCGAGCAATTTCCGCTTTTCGGCTAGAGTAATAGAGCGCGGATCGCGGCCCAATTCCACCGCTACATAATCTTGAATCGGGGTGACATCTGCTAGTAGAGTTTTTTCACTACCAACCAAACGAGATTGCACTACAGCTTCTTCAATGCGGTCTTTTAATTCATCTAAACCGTTAAAAGTTACAAAACTCCAGCCACCTTTGTGACAGGCGCGGATGCCGCCGGCGAGACTAAAACTGCGGTTGACAGCATCTAACTGAGGGCCGCGAAAACTAATCGCAGTTGACTCGCTTTGTTCGAGGCGAACTTCTAGATAATCTACGCGATTGCGGTAAGGTGCGATCGCTTCCATCAACTGTTCTTGCATCAAATTGCCCCTATGAATGATTAGCCGTAGCGCTGAAAAAAATTATTGCTAAACCTATTTTAGCTAATAACTCCCGTCTTTCGGGTGCGCGTTCCCCCACCGGTGTGGTGCGGGAGCATGGCGCGTCCTACCCCATCGAGGGCGAGTCAACCAATTTTAGATTTTAGATTTTAGATTTTAGATTGATCCGTCCTGAGTCTGCGAAAGAATGAATCCGGGGGCTTATGACCACATTACTTTCGGTCAGTCGATTTGAGATTTAAAACTTTTTCCATAGAATTGATGATGAGAGGCTTGGCGGCCCGCGTTCGACGGGCGTCCTCGAACACAACAAACTCGCGCCCGCTTGCGAAAAGCCCGGTATGCCGAAAATTTTGGATTTGCCTAGAGAAATCAAACTAAACTAAATCTATCTAAAGACGTAAAAAAATACCTTAACCCCCGGCAGATGGAATACTTTAAGGTTAAAAAATTCCAAATTTCACCGTATTTAGCAGCTATTTCGGCATCAATAGCAATTTTGGTCGGAGTTGGCATTTTAGATCGATCGGAACAGCGGCGGTTTTTTCACTACAACCGCGCTAGCACCCTCGATCGCCTCAGCACAGTCCGTTCTAAGCTGGAAGGCTCTTTGAATTCCCGCCTGTATTTGATGCGGGGTGTGGGGGCTTACCTTTCCAACAACCCAAACATCACCGAAGCCGAGTTTACAGCGACGGCGAGAATTCTGGTGGCACAGCAACCGGGCATTCGCGCCATAACTTTAGTTAAAGGCACGACGGTCGCTTACATTTATCCGCGGGAGGGAAATGAAGCGGCGATCGGAGTTGACTTGACGGCGCTACCCGAACAGCGGGAAATGGTCAAAGAGGTCATCCGAACCAGAAAAACTTTGCTAGCCGGGCCCGTGAAATTATTGGAGGGGGACGAGACTTTCATCAGCCGATCGCCGATTTTTCTCACACCCTCCGGTGTCGAGGCAGAAACAGGAGTTTACTGGGGCTTGACAGGCCTGATCATCGACAAAAATACCCTCATTGAGGAAGCAGGACTCAACGACTCCTCAGCGAAGCTGCAATACGCTCTGCGGGGCAAAGACGGTTCGGGAGCCTCCGGCCCTGTGTTTTTCGGTGACGGGTCAATTTTTGAGCAGAATCCCGTGCTGCTGGAAGTGACTTTGCCCAACGGTTCCTGGCAGTTGGCAGCAATTCCGGCGGGAGGATGGCCTGCGAATTCGCCGTTTCGGGGGTGGGTGATCTTTGGAGGCGACTTGCTGGCACTTTTGACTGGGGTGGCAGTTTTTAGCGGGGTGTACGGCCGTGCGAAACTGCGGGAGAGCGAAGTTAAGTACCGGCAATTAGTTGAGAATGCTAACAGCATGATTGTGCAGTTAGACAGTGAAGGTAATATTACTTTTTTTAACGAGTTTGCTGAAACTTTTTTCGGGTATTCAGAAGCAGAAATCATCGGCAAAAGTGCGATCGGCACAATTATACCGAAAACAGAGTTATTTGAAAGTGACCTCGCGACAAAGATTCGAGACTGTTTGGCACAGCCGCAAAAATACTTCCAAAACGAAAATGAAAACATCCGCAGAAATGGAGAAAGGGTGTGGATAGCGTGGACAAATAAACCTTTACTAGATGCGAAGGGAAATGTGGCAGGGCTGCTTTGTATCGGGACGGATATTAGCGATCGCAAACAAGCTGAAATCGCCCTGCAAGGTTCTGAAGCGGAACTTCGAGCTTTGTTCGCTGCCATGAACGATGTAATTTTCGAGATTGATATTGAGGGACGCTTGCTGAAAATTGCCCCGACAAATCCAGAATTATTGTACAAGCCACCGGCGGAATTTTCCGGGCAAAAAATCAGCGAATTATTCGAGCCAGAAATGGCAGATATTTTTCACGATAAAATTCGCACCGCCCTTGCTAGAAATCAAACCTGTACTTTTGAATATAACCTGGAACTTGCCAGCGTACAAACGTGGTTTGCCGCTACCATTTCGCCAATGAAAGAAAACACGGCTCTGTGGGTAGCCCGCAACATTACGGAGCGCAAGCAAGCTGAAAATTGGTTAACGGGTCAAAAACAAATTTTAGAAATGATTGCTAAGGGTGCTTCTCTGGGCGATACTTTAAATACTTTAGTTAAAATTATCGAGCAGCAATCTAGAGATGTCATCGGTTCGATATTGCTTCTAGCTCCAGACGGAAAACATTTGCTGCACGGAGCCGCGCCCAGTTTGCCCGACAGTTACAATGCTGCTATTCATGGCATAGCCATCGGGCCGGATGTCGGTTCCTGCGGCTCTGCTACCTTTAGCCGCCAACAGGTAATCGTTACAGATATTGCCAGGGATCCTTTGTGGGAAAATTATCGAGATTTAGCCTTGAGTTTTGGACTGAGAGCTTGCTTGTCTACTCCTATTTTCTCATCTCAGGGTCAAGTTTTGGGGACTTTTGGAATGTATTATTCCCAACCGCGCTACCCCAAAAACTTTGATCTGCAATTGATAGAAGCGTCGATTAATTTAGCAGGAATTGCGATCGAACGCAACCAGGCAGAAGAAAGTCTCAAACAGCTCAATCAAGAACTCGAAAATAGAGTGAAACAGAGAACTGCTCAATTGATGCAAACTGAAGAACGCTGGCAGTTAGCACTCAAAGGCAACAATGACGGCATTTGGGACTGGAACTTGCAAACCGGTGAACTTTTTGTTTCCGATCGCTTTAAGGAAATCACTGGTTACGAAGATAGTGACATTAGCGATTACAATAATACATGGAATACGAATTTACATCCCGATGATTTAGTGAGTTCTCAGCAACTTCTTCAAGAACACTTGGAGAGAAAAACGCCTCATTACATCACCGAATACCGCTTGTGGTGCTATAACCGCGCTTACAAATGGATATTGAGTCGGGGACAAGCTTTGTGGGACGCATCTGGAAAAGCAGTCCGCATGGTAGGTTCAATTACTGACATTACGGAACGCAAACAAGCAGAGGAAGCACTGCGGGAAAGCGAGGCAAAATTCCAAAAGCTGTCTGCTAATTTGCCGGGAATCATTTATCAATTTTTGTTGCGTGCAGATGGCTCTTCCTGTTTTCCTTACATAAGTGCTGGTTGCCGAGAACTTTTTGAGTTAGAACCAGAATATATTATTAAAAATGCGGCTGTGCTAACAGATTTGGTTCATCCCGACGATCGCGACAATTACGACGAATCTATTGCTATTTCTGCCCAAAATCTGCAACCTTGGCAGTGGGAAGGACGGCTGGTACTACCTTCAGGCAAAATTCGCTGGTTTCAGACAAATTCGCGTCCTGAAGCTAAGGAAAACGGCGATATTCTTTGGGACGGCATCACCGTTGATGTTACCGATCGCAAACAAGCTGAATTAGAATTGCAAGAAAGCCAGCAGTTTATTCAAAAAGTAGCCGAGGCTACTCCCGGTATTTTGTATCTATACGACTTGGAAGAACAGCGAAATATCTACACGAATACTTCACTGTTCGGGCTTTTGGGATATACCCTTGACGACATTACAGCGATGGATTCGTCACTCATGCCTCAGTTGATCTACCCCGAAGATTTGCCTAAAATTGTGGAACATCACGCGAGCTTTGCAGAAGTTGAAGATGGCGAAACTAGGGAAATTGAGTACCGGGTACAGGGAGCATACGGTCAATTGTTGTGGCTGCAAAGCCGGGATACTATTTTTAGTAGGAATGCGGAGGGTCAGGCTAAGGTAATAATTGGAGTTTCCCAGGATATTACGACTCGCAAGCAAGCAGAGGAAGCACTGCGGCAAAGCGAGGAACGAGAAAGAGAAAAAGCCAGAGATTTAGAGTCAGCGCTGCGGTCATTGCGCTCTACTCAAACTCAACTCATTCAAACAGAAAAAATGTCTTCTTTGGGGCAATTAGTGGCTGGGATCGCTCACGAAATTAATAATCCCGTTAATTTCATTCACGCTAACATTGATTATCTCAACCAGTATACTACACAGTTGCTGGATCTTGTTACTCTTTACGAACAGGAGTATCCCGCTCCTAATTCAAAAATTGTCGATCGCATTGAAGAGATTGATTTGGATTTCATGGCTGAGGATTTAAGAAAAGTTATGGGTTCGATGCAGGTAGGAAGCGAGCGCATCCGGCAAATTGTATTGTCCCTCAGAAATTTTTCGCGACTGGACGAATCGGCAATGAAGCCGGTGGATATTCACGAGGGAATTGAGAGCACTTTGTTAATTTTGCAGCACCGCTTGAAGAGTCGGGACAGCCGCCCGGAAATTGAAGTAATTAAGGAGTTCGGGAAACTGCCGCTGGTGGAGTGCTATGCCAGCCAACTGAATCAGGTGTTTATGAATATTATTGCTAATGCAATTGATGCTATTGAAGAGCGATATCACCAGTTATCGGTTCCACAATCAGAGACAAAGAGTGGCCGCATTACTATTTCCACTGGTGTAACCCCCCAGAACACTGTGAGGGTAGAAATTTCGGACAACGGTACGGGTATTCCCGATGGGATAGTCGATCGCATTTTTAACCCGTTTTTTACTACGAAAGCTGTGGGGAAAGGTACGGGGTTGGGAATGTCTATCGCGCACTCGATTGTGGTGGAAAAGCACAAGGGTAAGATTGAGTGCATTTCTTCCATAGGATGCGGAACAACTTTTCAGATTGAGATTCCGATCGACAAAGTGTATAAATAGTAGGGCGTCAGTCGATTTTAGATTTTAGATTTTAGATTTTAGATTTGAGATTGACTCCGCAGTGGTAGGGTGCGTCAGTCGATTTTAGATTTTAGATTTGAGATTGACTCCGCAGTGGTAGGATTCGTCAGCAGAGCCTGATTTTCAGGCGCGCAGCCAGGGGCCATAAGCTGACTCACCCTACAATTTAAAGACTAAAATAGACGGAAGCTGCTAACGAAGCGGTGCTGCATCAAACCTTTAATTGTATAAAAATTGACATGATGGGATTAATCCTGGAAGCCCTGCAAGCAATGGGACACAATGTCCGCTGGATGTCTTGGAATTTGTTTTTGGGTTTAGTGCCGCTGGGCCTGAGTTTTTGGCTGTTCCGCAAACCTCGATCGCGCTGGCTGCTGTGGGGTACGGGCTTTCTCCTAGGCGCTACTTTTTTGTCCAGTACGCGCCCTGTTTTTGCGTATCTGAGGCACATAGTGCAAGATGTGGGCAAAACTTACGTTTTGGGGGCGATCGCGATTACACTGGCACTGATGGCTGTAGACATCTGGGTACTGCGGCAGCGCGGAGTTCGCTCTCTCCGGTGGTGGGGCGGTTTTTTCTGGTTTATCGCATTTTTACCCAATGCGCCCTACGTTTTAACTGATATCATTCACCTGATCCGCCAGATTAAAGAGGGGAACTCGGTGTGGACTGTGACTCTGGCTTTGATTCCCCAATATCTCGCGTTTATGCTGGCCGGGTTTGGAGCTTACGTGCTGTCGGTGATGAATTTGGGTTACTATTTGAAGCAACAGGGTTTGAGTAGATTTATCCTGGTAACGGAGATAACTATACACGCACTTTCGGCGATCGGCATCTATTTAGGGCGATTTATCCGCTTCAACACTTGGGACATTCTGACTAACCCCGATGCGCTGGTTAACAGTGTAATGAACGATTTGATAGGCAAGCGTCCGGTTTTAGTAATGGCTGTCACTTTTGTAGTAATTGCTGTTTTGTATTGGCTAATGAAACAAGTAATTTTAGGGATTAGCCAGCGATTTTACCCCAGTAAATTGCAGTCGGACTTGGCCGGCGATAGCGCAACTTCTTCCAGCTAGAGAGATTTGAGATTTGAGATTAAAGAATTGATTTAACAGATGAATATAAGAGCTTGAACAAAGCTCCCAAATTTTGGGTCTCCACCAGTTAACTCGGAAAACCAGTTTCCGTCTTTGGGTGAGACAAAATTTTTCGCGAAACTCCGACATAAATTACTGCTGCCGTTTGTCACAATACTTGATATGTTAGAACAGTCAAAGTAGTTTTGTAAACAGCAAAGATGAATCGATTTGACCGTCAGTTGTGGCAGAGATTTATTGCGATAGCTCAACCTTACTTTTATCCTTTAGAGCCTGGGAGTGGCAGAATCTTTTTAGGATTAGTGATGCTGTTGTTGATATTTCTCTTCGCTGCGATGTTTGTACTCGTCAGCGCTGTATGTTTGGGTACTCAAGTCTTATTTCCCGAATTTGTCAATAGTATTGCAGCCGGCTTAGTTACTTTGTTGAAAGGAATTATTAATTCGCCCGCAATTGCGATCGTGGCTTTAATGTTAATTCTTCCTTTCAGCGCTTTTGTCTGGTTCAAAGACAGATTGACACCGCACTGGCAGCCCTGGGCTTTATTGACTTTGCTGCTGTTTTTGTCGCTGTCAGTCAGTGGTATGAATGTAATAATTAGTTACGTCGGTAACTTTTTTAACACAGCACTAGCTAAGAAAGACCAGCTCAATTACTGGAAGTATCTGTTTGTGTATGCAGGGGTTTTTATAGTCGGCACTCCCATTGTGGTAATTTACCGGTATACCGAAGATAAATTGGGTATCTACTGGCGGGAGTGGATGACTAATAAGTTCCTCGATAAGTATTTTCAGAATCGGGCTTATTACGAAATAAATTTACACAAGGAAATCGACAATCCAGACCAGCGAATTTCCGAAGATGTCCGCTCTTTTACCCGGACAAGTTTGTCATTTATGCTGCTCATCCTTGGTTCAATAGTTAATATTATATCTTTTACTGGTATCCTGTGGTCTATCTCAAAACAACTTTCGATTTTTCTGATTATCTATGCTATTGTGGGCACGACAGCTACTCTAGTTTTTGGTCAAAGATTAGTACCTCTGAATTTCGAGCAACTTAAAAAAGAAGCAAATTTTCGCTACGGACTGGTTCACATTCGCGACAACGCCGAATCTATTGCTTTTTATGGAGGCGAGGAGCAAGAATCATTTCAAATAAAGCAGCGATTTGTGGAAGTATTCCGCAATTTTAATTTGCTAATTGGTTGGCAGCGAAACTTGGATTATTTCACAACTGGATACGGATATGCTGTTGTGATTATTCCGGCTTTGTTTCTAGCTCCAACTTATTTTGCAGATCAAAATGGTACAATCGAGTTTGGAGATATCACTCAAGCTGGTTTTGCTTTCACTCAGGTTTTGCGCGCTTTTTCTGTGATTGTAACTCAGATTGAGCCGCTGAGTTCTTTTGCAGCTAGTATCAATCGTTTGACTGTATTTACAGATACTCTGGAAGCGAAACAAGCGGTATCTCGTCCTGGAGGAACTGCTATAGATGTAGTAGTAGATTCTCAGTTGACACTGGAGCACGTTACTTTAGATACTCCGCAGCATCAAAAGACTTTAATTAGGGATTTGTCGGTAGCAGTGCAGCCCGGTGAAGGACTGTTAATTGTCGGACAAAGCGGTGCTGGGAAGAGTTCTTTGCTGCGGGCAATTGCGGGTTTGTGGGACGCGGGAACGGGGCGTTTAGCGCGACCGGAATTGGGGGAAATGCTGTTTTTGCCGCAGCGTCCTTATATGATTTTGGGTAGTTTGCGATCGCAACTTTTGTATCCCCATACCAGCAGCGAGGTTGATGAGGAAAAATTGCGCCGCGTTTTGGCATCAGTAAACTTAGCAGATTTGCCGGACAGATTGGGCGGTTTTGATGCGAATTTAGATTGGGGTGAGATTTTGTCGCTGGGAGAACAGCAACGTTTAGCTTTTGCTAGATTGTTATTGACGGAACCCAGATACGCTATTGTGGATGAGGCGACAAGTGCTTTGGATTTGAAGAACGAGCAATATTTATACGAGCAGTTGCAAGCCACTAAAACTACGTTTGTGAGTGTGGGCCACCGATTGAGTTTAGTGAAATATCACCAGCAGGTTTTGGAACTTATGGGCGATGGGAGTTGGCGGCTGCTTTCTGCCCGAGAATACCGCGCTAGTGCGACAATTTTTGGCTGATATAGGGCTGCTTTCAAAAATTGTAAATTGACCCGGTTTTTGGTTCGCGGTGGGTGGAGGCGCGGTTGGAGATTTATCGTTTGGTTCTACAGATTAATCGCCGCGCCTCCACCCACCCTACAATAGGTTCTACTAAAGTTGCATTCTTTGTTTAAATTCACATCTTGCACCATTGTCAAGAACAGGCTTTCCAGCCTGTTTCACAATAAAATTTATCTCTTGTGGAACAGGCCGGAAAGCCTGTTCCTAAGCAAGTAATTGAGAATGGTGCAAGATATCAGTTTAAACTGGTATCACAATGGATAATTGGGTATAAATATCTAAATCTGTCTAAACAACTAAAAGCAAGCTGAACGTTGACTGATTCGATTCAATTGCTCGCCCGCGAGAACTCACACAATATAATAGAAGATAGATTTTTAGTATAGACGAGATTCCTACCTTGACTACTCCGATTCCTCAAAACTTTGTGCAAACGATCGCCAAACAACGCGGTGTCACAGATGCCGAGTTAGAAACTGTGTTTATGGCTCTCGACGGTCAATCTACGGCGACGATCGCAACCAAGCTTGGCATTAGCGACATCGCCGTTCGCAAAAGACTAGGCGAAGTTTACAAAAAGTTTCAGATCGGGGGGAATGGCCCTGGAAAGCTTTCGGAATTGAGGCATCAGTTGCTGTTTTCATACCACATCGATCGGGGAACGAGCGATTTTAGTGGAGGTAAAGGCTCTCTATTGAAGATGGCCATCGGACACCGACAGGAAGATTGGGGCCAAGCACCGGATGTTTCGGTTTTTTACGGACGGACTGAAGAATTAACTACTTTAAAGCAGTGGATTGTATCAGATAATTGTCGCCTGGTAGCGCTGCTTGGTTTGGCTGGTAGCGGCAAAACAACTCTGTCGGTGCAGTTGGCCTCACAGGTACAGAATGAGTTTGATTTTGTGATTTGGCGATCGCTGCGATCGACACCCGCACCATCCGACTTCCTAGGAAGCTTAATTCAACTTTTTTCTAACCAACAAAAACCCGATGTGCCGTTAGGGGATCTCGCCCCTACGGGGGCTACGCCAACGAAGAGGATCGACCTCAACAGCAAAATTTCGCGCTTGGTCGAGTATCTGCGAAAACACCGCTGTCTGGTAATTTTAGACGATTTTGAAGCGGTTCTCAAACCCGAAGAATTAGCGGGACACTATCGCGAAGGCTGCGAAGGATATCGAGATTTAATTGTGCGGCTCGGTGAGGTCAATCACAATAGCTGTTTACTGCTAGTTAGTTCGGAAGAGCCTACGGAACTGGCTTTGCTGGCGGGAGAAAAAGTGCGGTCTTTAAAACCTGCTATTTCCTCGGAAATAGCGCGGGAAATTTTCCAAGAAAAAGGTTTGTCGCCTCAAGATCGAGAGTTGGAAATCTTGTTATCCCGGTACGGAGGCAATCTGTTAGCCTTAAAGATTGTAGCGACAACAATTAACGAGTTTTTCGAGGGGAATGTTTTAAAGCTTTTGGAAGCTACGGCGTTATTTATTGAAGAACATATCAGCAATTTGCTGGCGCAACAGTTCGATCGAATGTCGAGTTCAGAACAAGAGATTGCCTACTGGATTGCTATTGCTCAAATCCCGATTTCCCTGGCGACTTTGCGAGAGCAGATGTTGGTCAATTCATCGCTTTCGGATTTGCTAAAAAATCTCGATTCTCTAGGTCGTCGCTCGCTGATTGACAAAATTAGTGAGGGCGGGGAAACTGTTTTTATGCTTCAGCCTTTGATCGTGCAATATGTGACGGATAGATTAGTCGATCAGATTCGAGCGGAGGTTTTGGAGACGGTTAAGACCCAAGGAATAGAAAGAATGCGGCTGTTGAAAACTCACAAATTGAGCATCAACATTGCTAAACGGAAAGGGGATAAAGGCGAACCAAGTCGCTCTATTTTAGCATTAGTAAAAAATCGGTTGCAAGTGTTGTTTGTGAAGACGACAGGCTTTGAAGAACCGCTAAATATCTTGAAAAAAGTAGCCTCTGATCTCGATGATAAATCGATTCTTGAGGTGGGATATGCTAGGGAGAATCTGGCGCAGATTATTTCTGAAATTCAGCGCTAAGAAAAAAGCGATCGCCCTTTGACAAAAGCGATCGCCCAATTTTCAACAAAAACAGAGTTCGAGAAAATTATTTGACAATGCCAAAAACCGATGCAGATTCAGCCCCTGTAATTTTGTCCAAAGCAGGCGATTTTTGAGCTTGGGCAATTTTGGGAACCAAAAGTTGATTCGCATAAATCCGAGGATTTTGTTGAGCAATTTGGATGTAAGATTGGCGGACTTCTGCGTTGACTGCGACAGTCTTGGCATCGTAGACTTGCATCGCCATGTTGGGATAAAAACCAATGCCGACAATCGGTATCAAAAAGCAAAATGCGATCGCCACTTCCCGAGGTTTAGCATCAATAAACGGTGCATCACCCGGCAAAACGCAACTATTACCGAAACAAACCGCTTCATCCAGATTGTTTCTTTGATTCTGCAGATTTAGATCCTCAAGGTCGCAAGCCGCTAGTGTCCCACAGTTGTAAAATAACTGTCGCAGCATCGAGAGCAAATAAATCGGCGTCAAAATCAGTCCCACTGCAGCCAGGAACACTGTCACCGCGCGGAAAGAACCGCTGTACATATCGCTAGTTGCGACGCCCACAAACACGGACAATTCGCTAGCAAAACCGCTCATTCCGGGGAGTGCCAAAGATGCCATCGCGCCTGCGGTAAACAAGGCAAACACTTTCGGCATGACTTTCCCAATCTCGCCCATCTCGTCCATGATCATTGTATGGGTGCGATCGTAAGTAACGCCAGCCAGGAAAAACAATACTGAGGCGATTAAACCGTGGGAAATCATTTGCAACAGCGCCCCGTTGATTCCCAAATCCGTGAAGGAAGCAATACCCAACAACACGAATCCCATGTGAGAAATCGACGAATTCGCTAAGCGGCGCTTCATGTTCGATTGGCCGAAGGAATTCAGCGCGCCGTAGATAATATTGACCACGCCGAGCACCGCCATAATCGGTGCAAAGTAAACGTGTGCTTGGGGAAGAAGTTCCAAATTCAGGCGAATCAGTCCGTATCCGCCCATTTTCAGCAATACGCCGGCCAGAATCATCGACACGGGAGAAGATGCTTCGCCGTGGGCATCAGGTAGCCAAGTGTGGAAGGGGAAAATCGCCAGTTTCACACCGAAGGCAATCAGCAATCCCGCATAAAGGAATAATTCTAAACCCAGTGGGTAGTCCTTCAAGCCTAGTTCTACCATGTCGAAGGTGGGAGTGCCTCCGCCGTAGAATGCCATTGCCAAGGCAGCTATCAAAATAAAGATGGAAGCGCCTGCGGTGTAAATCAAGAATTTGGTAGCTGCATAGCGACGGTTTTGTCCGCCCCAAATCGAGATTAACAGGTACACCGGAATTAGTTCTAGTTCCCAGACAATGAACAGCAGCATGATGTCTTGGGCGACGAAAACTCCTATTTGTGCGGAGTACATCACCAGCATCAGGAAGTAGAATAGTCGTGGCTTGCGATCGA
Organism: Microcoleus sp. Z1_B2; assembly: GCF_036700325.1. NCBI lineage: Bacteria > Bacillati > Cyanobacteriota > Cyanophyceae > Oscillatoriales > Microcoleaceae > Microcoleus > Microcoleus sp. Z1_B2. Next base: position 3,673 of record NZ_JAUBOQ010000080.1, on the reverse strand, counting down.
CTTCCCAGGCTGCAAAGATTGATAGCGTCGTCACCAATCCCGCCAACAGTACCAACGGCACTGACAGTCCGTCAACGGAAACAGACCAGTTGAGACCTAAAGAAGGTATCCAGGAATATTGCTCTACGATTTGGAAAGTAGAGATGCTTGGATCGTAATGAGTCCAAAACACCCAGCACATTAATACAAAATCTGCAATACCTACGCCTAGGGCATACCAGCGAATGGTTTTGCCGTCTGTATCGGGCAGAAAAGGGATGGCGAGGGAAGCTAGGAGGGGTAGGATGACAATTGCGGTCAGCCAAGGAAATTGATCCGCTATCATATTGAGAATAAATACTTAGTTGGAAGTTACCAAAATTATAATACTAAATTTAATTAAAACTTAAGATTTATTCATAAATATTTTTTATATCCCGATAAACGCGGACAAAAATATCACGAATTGCTACACACGTCAAGGGTTATTCGATTTTTGATTTTCGATTCAGGACTTACGAACAACAAAATATAGCGTTTTGTAGGCGCAATCTGCCTGTGGTGGCGCCTATTCTGGTAGAGGGTTGGTTAAAAGTGGAGTTTTTCATAGGGCGGAGTTGCTCTGACGGATAGTTCTGGTAGTTTCTCGATGGGATGGGGCGGGTTTATCTGATTTGTCGGTGGGTGTCATATATTTCGGTGAACCCGCCCCTTGCAAGCTCCAAGTAACGCCTGAGCATTCCATCAAAATTGATGCAACCCTTCAGGCATTCGCTAATGCTTGTGAATACGTGAATCAAACTGTGCCACCAACCCTGACAAATGAATTGGCGATGCAATCAGCAGGTATAAGCTGTTGTGCATTTAAATTGTATGTTGAGGGCGGGCAAGATGCCCACCCCACAAAAGTGAAAATTTATCTTACCCTGCAATTTAAATGCGGATTAGCTTATCACAATGTCAGAGAGATGTTTGGACTTTCGGCGCAGTTGGCAATCCATGCTATTAGACGGGTTTCTGGTAACAGAAAAACAGCTAAAAAAGATGGGAAGCCTGTTAACAACTTTGCTCCTACTAGCGTCACTTACGATACCCGTATCTTTTCTTTTAGGGAAAAAGATTGGACAGTAAGTTTGACTACTACTGGTGGTAGGGAACGGTTTGTACTGGCTATCGGAAACTACCAACTTGGATTGCTGAAAGGTCAAAACCCCAAGACTGCTACTTTGTGCAAACGCAAAATGGCAGTTACTATCTTAATATTCAGCTTGAATCTCAGCCAGCCGAGCCTCCACCCAGAAATCAAGTTTTGGGTTGTGACTTGGGTAGGACTGATATTGCAGTTACTTCTGATGGAGATACATTTAGCGGTAAACAAATTACCAAAGTTAGAAATCATTATGCCAAGTTGAGAGCAAATATCCAGCGAAAAGCCACGAAAGGCACGCGCAGCACTCGGCGTAGATGTCGAGAATTGTTGAAACGGTTGTCGGGCAAGGAAAAGCGCTTTCAGACTTTGGTAAATCACACTATCAGTCACCGTATCGTAACCAAGGCTAAGAACAAAAATCAAGTTATCGCTTTGGAAGATTTGACGGGAATTAGGGAACGCACAAATCAGCAGCCACGCTCGCAGAAAGAGCGGAGACTTAGTAATAGCTGGGCGTTCTTTCAGTTGCGTCAATTCCTCATCTACAAAGCTATAAAGCATAGCGTAAAGATTCTGTTTGTTGAGCCTAGATACACCAGCAAAATGTGCCACAAGTGCAATCACATTCATCCTGTAAAGGGTGAGTCTTATAGGAATGGCAAAAAGTTCGCTTGTGGTCATTGTGGATGGAAAGGTGATGCCGACTTAAACGGCAGTAAGAATATTGCTGCTATTGAGGCTTTCGTAAATAAGCCCTTATGTTCGAGATTGTTTTGCAAGGTGCAAGATAATTTCAGGGCTATTGAAAGCCCACACTGTAGCTGTACTCAGGTCCGTGCTGGGTAATTTACAGCACCATCTGATTGAGATTACTGCGAGGATTAAAAGTGCGATTTGCTTTGATTTTTTCATAGCATTCGCGTTCTACACTGCTAATTTCTTTCGGTGGCACGATCGCAATTTTGACCAACAAATCAGTCCGCTCGTTTTTCTTCGGTTTCGGCCATCCCTTGCCCCGCAACCGCAAAGACTGACCCGAACGAATCCCGGCTGGAAATTTCACAGTGATCATACCTTCAGGCGCCGGCACTTCAATTGAAGATCCCAACACCGCTTCGTCGGGAGTTATCGGCACTTCGCAGACCAAATTCTCTCCCTCAAACTGGAAGAAAGCGTGAGGCAAAACTTCTAATTTTAGGTACAAATCTCCCTGTTGCTTCGTGTACGGGTCAACTTGACCTTTGCCTTTTATCCGAATTTTGCTGCCGGTTTTCACTCCTGCTGGAATCGAAACTTCCCCCGTGGCGACTCGCTTAGAAGTTCCCCGAAATGCTTCCCCCAAAGTCAGGGAAATGGCGACCTCGGTGTCGAGAGAGCTTCCTGCGGTGCGATTTTCGTACCCCGCGAAATCTTCAAATCCGCCAAAACCTGTGGGCCCGCCGCTGGTGCTGCGGTAGTTGCTGTAATTCCACTTGGCGTTGCGGGCACTACCAGGACTACTACCTGCGCGACCTAACAAGGCATTGATAAATTCGTCAAAACTGCCGTACTCGCTGAAGTCAACCCCGCCAAAGTCTACATTCGTACTGCCCCCGCCCGGCCATCCGCCTGGAGTTGTGGCAGCTTGCTTCCAGTATTGACCGTATTGGTCGTATTTTTTGCGTTTTTCAGGGTCTGAGAGCACTTCGTAAGCTTCGTTTACTTCTTTAAAACGAGCTTCTGCTTCTTTGTTGCCGGGGTTCATGTCCGGGTGATATTTGCGGGCTAGTTTGCGGAAAGTTTTTTTAATTTCGTCAGAACTGGCAGTTTTGTTGAGTCCCAAAATAGCGTAATAGTCTTTAAAATCTGTTGCAGCCATTAAGCAATCCCCTCTTTATTAGTTGTTATTTGTTAGTTGTTAGTTGTTAGAAAGAATAAATCCCAAATTAGCCGCAGGATGGCGCATTAGTATAATGCCAGTAGCAGAAGTGCCTGCGGCATCTCATTCAAATTATAGGTTATCAAAGGTTTGGACTCGATCGAGTTCGGTTGTTGCTTGGCGTTCGATCGCAATTTCCGCACTCCCCTGCTGTTTAAGATTTTATAGCATTCGCCTCTCTCGTGCACAAGGGAGCCAGAGCAGCAGCCTCTAGAAATGCTTTTGGCATTCGACAGTAAAAACAATGCTTTCATCAATTAAGAACGTCCTTACCCTATGTGCCGTTGCTATACCTGTGAGCTTGGAGACTGTGAAACTCCTGTGGCGAAAACTTTTGGGGAGTTATGAGGCTTAGGGCTTTCGGGAGGCGGCAGCCCGATTGAGGTGAGGGGGGAAAGCTGCTGCTGTTGCGGGTGCGAGCCCAGGAGGGTTGACTTGCGCGGACGATCGATCTTTTTTTGGTCTTTTTTTCCGGGGCGCTGTGCGATGGCTACGCCCCGCCTTACGCCTACAAACTTTTCGATCGAAGCTCGATCGCCCACTCCAAATCTTAGGATCGCGAATTAAATAACTTACAATTTTAATTGTTATTGTGGGATGGGCGTCCCGCCCGTCCTTTTTGGACG
>NZ_JAUBOQ010000079.1:0-17671 GCF_036700325.1 Microcoleus sp. Z1_B2 | reverse complement strand
CATTTTTTAACGTTATATGCTTGCTATGTAAGCATTATAACCTATTTTTATCGTATTTTATGTTTAAGTCCCGTTAAGTGTGTGTTCTGAAGATCGACGTAAATAGAAAATAAAGGCTGAGACTGGCTTTTTTGTTTGCCTGTGGTTCGATGATTGTCCACCATTGTATTCATTCCTACAATTAGGTTGATTGGACAGCCTCGACATATCGCGCATCTAGCATTCATGGAGTGTTGTCTGTGGATTTGCTCAAAAATTAACATCTCGGCACAGGACAATCTGTTACCACAAAACACTGTAATTTTGTTGGGATTTGATTAGCGTCTTAGCTACAGGGTTTACATAACTGGAACGAGTTTAGTAGCAGCCCGCTGAAGGGAAATGGAACTCAATAATGTTTCAATTTTCTCAAGCTTGTATCAACTTGTTAAAACGACATTAGACTTACATTCCGCTCAACGGGGTGCTAGAAACTTGCCCCAGTTTTATAAACCGTGTAGCTAAGACGACTCAATCAACATTCCTTCATTTTGAATGCGATATTTTGTTTTAGCTCTGCTTTTAGGCTAGCGTTCTAATTATTGGATGTCAAGTATTAACTCAAAATAATTTGTTTACATCCTTAGACATCTCACCAAGGTTTTCGCCAAGCTGACACCGATCGACCTTCCCCCCGCGAGCCCCTCTCCCTGCGGGCCCATCCCGCTGATCTCCGGCATTTGAACAGTAAATGTAAAAATATGTTGCAAACTTTATACTGCTGTGTTAAGTTTAGTTACATAAGGTTGAAATTAAACGAGGTTTATGGTCATGGAAAACAAAGACGCAAAAGTTGGCTTCACTGAGTTTGCTGAAACCTGGAACGGCCGTTTGGCAATGTTGGGCTTCGTTATCGGCCTAGCTACCGAATACATCACCGGTCAAGGCATTCTCTCTCAAATCGGTTTGATGTAATCAGCTTAACTGCATACAATAGCTGAAATTCTGTAGGGCGATCGACCCCATCACAAGTGCACTCATCCCCCCCGCTAATAAGTCCCCTTCACTTCACACGGAAGGGGATGAGTGCATTTTTTATCCAAAAATCCCACTGAGGGCACAAACAAAAATCTTTTCAGTCTCAATATTTATCGCGAGACTAACTCCAGGAAACTAAGCAATTTCTACAGAATCAAAAATCCTCAATTTAGGAGTCAAACTCGCAACCTTCACCAAACCATCGCGTTTGTGATTCCGCACGCTGTTACGTAAAATCATCTCCGACAGATCCGGCATTTCCTGCCAGCAGTGCGAGCAGAACCAATAAACGCGATTGTGGCGAGCGTGGCGGAGCAATTTAGAGGAGCAACAAGGGCAACTATTCATGATATTTTAAACCTTTTTTGAAGATATGGAGCGATAACCCAATCATTAGAGAGATTCACGAAAGCCTGCACATCTCAATTCCAGGCACAAAAATAAAAATTTTTTTTCACTCATAGCTTTGGGCGTCGCGCAAGTAGCACTTTTGGAGGCCCAAGAGTAACACCACAATCAAAAGCTGAACGCTCCAAGGAGCCCAAGAGAAACCCCAAATAAAACAACCCAGCCCGGCCCAAGCCACAAGAACAAAAATATCTTGAGAGGTTTGCCAGTAAATCCAGACTGCTGCCAGAGAAACTATTAGTAGCAAAATGTAAGCTGAGGGCATAATCGTCTTCTCCCAATGTGTCTGCCAACAGTCAGGAGCGATCCCTGACGTTCTGCTTAAACATAAAACTAAAACCTGAAGAACTTATGAAGACGAGTGAGTTGTTACAAAAAGTAAAATAATCCTGCCAGCTTATATTTCGCGGATAAATCAGTAGGAATACTGAGTTCATGGCTGAGGCCGAATTCGGTTAAATGGACGCACTACCAATAGGGACTTAGGCATCCCTATTGGTATCAATTTCACCCCAATACCGATAGGGTGGAAACTGATACCGGACTGAGGTTTTGAGTCTTAAGCTGACCGGACCAAAGGTGCGGGGTCTAAATTGCTACATATATCCTGTCCGATCGCCCTAATTCGATCTAAGGAACCATATCCAAGAAACCAAGTTTTTTTAACTCTCTTTGCCTGCAAAACTACTGCTTGAAAAGCGGCACAATTCAAGGCGGACGATCGATCTATTCTTGCTTCCAGCCCAAAGCCTCAGCGACCTGATCCGCCAAAAACATCGGTTCAAAAGGCTTAGCAATCACGCTCACCACCCCCAAATCAGCGAACATCCGCCTGTCCCCAGCCAGAGCCTTAGCTGTCAATAAAATTACCGGAATGTGCTGCGTAGCCTTATTAGCTTGTAACTGTTGAAAAGTAGTAGGCCCGTCTTGGTCGGGCATCATCACGTCCAATAGAATAGCATCAGGCTGTTCGGCAAGAGCCTTAGCAACACCCTCGCGGCCAGAACTCGCTGTCAGGACTTCCCAGCCCCCCACCAGCTCAAGACTGACTTGAGCTACTTCCCGAATATCTTCCGCATCGTCAATAACCAAGATGCGCTTGGCAGTCAAAATTAACATTTTTTTAGAAAAGAGAACTGATCGCAGATTAGAGGCGAAATGTGAATATTTTGTAAAGCAAATTATCTTACCCGATCGGACTTTACAGTAAATTTTCAAAACTGTATAGCAGATGTTGAAGGCCTTTCGGCTCCCGGAGACTTCGCGACCGGGTAAAAAGAAGGAAAAAAGAACACCTCCGTTGCAATCGACCGCCTGAGTTTCAACAATTAAGAATATCCTAACCTTCGGGCGCGGTTGCTGTAAAATCTCCCCCCCAAAAAAAGCCGCTTTTCCACCTCTAATCGAGATTTTTGCTCGCAGTCCCCGATTAATCCAAAAGGCTGAGATTGTTTGTCGGTGACAATCAAGCATCCAGGATACAAGCCCCCGGATTCATCCGTCCAGAAATAAAAAACCTGTATCCGATGCAACTTGCCTAACGTATTTATCCGTGGCGTCAATACTTCAATACTTCAATTCTTTAATCTAAAATCTAAAATCTAAAATCTAAAATCGATTGACTCGATCGAACAATCTGCACAAAATCAGTAACTTTGGGTACACCAGAGTAGAAATTAACTTTCAGTTGCCAGCCCCTCCCGCAAGAAGTGGCAGACTTAAGAAAAAAGTGCTGCCCTCCCCCACAACGCTCTCCACCCACATCCGCCCGCCGTGCTGCTCCACGATACTGCGACAAATAGCCAGCCCCAAACCAGTACCTCCTTTCTGGCGAGAATCAGAAGCATCAACTTGTTGAAAGCGTTCAAAGACCATCTCCAGTTTGTCTGGCGGAATACCCCGCCCTTGGTCTTTCACAGCAATCACGATGTACCACGAGGTCGGAACTGGCATATGCGGAGGCGCGGCGGCCGGCTCAGGAGACAACAAAGACGGAGACGACACCGACTTGTGGGCTGCTTTTTCTGCCAAATCCAGATTGTGGCTCAACTCCCCGCTCAGCCAAACCGTAGCGCCGGAGGGAGAAAATTTTATAGCATTACTTAGTAAATTTGTCAAGGCTTGAATTAGCCGATCGGGAACAGCTTGCAATTGCGCCCCCACAGGCTTCACCGACAGAGTAACTCCCGCCGGCTTCGCCATTCCCTGCATCTCGTCAGCCGCCTGCAACATCAGCTCAGCCACATTGCAAGTTTGTTTGACGGCAGTGCTGTAACTCGACTCCATCCGCTCTAAATCTAGGATGTCGTTGACCAAGCGCACCAAGCGGTCAGTATTAGTGACAGCAATCTCCAGCATCCGCTTAGCTTTCTGGGGGTAAGCGTCGAGCAGGCCGCTGTTGAGGAGGCCGAGGGCGCCGTGAATCGAGGTCATCGGCGTCCGCAGTTCGTGGCTGACAACAGAGATGAATTCATCTTTCATGCGCTCGACGGCAAGCTGCTCCGTGATATCTTTAAAAGTCACTACAGCTCCAATAATTTCGCCTTGTTCTCGCATCGGAGCGACAACGTACTCAACCGGAAAACTGCTGCCGTCTCGCCGCCAAAAAATCTCATCGGTGACGCGCCGCGCCTCTCCGTCTTCCAAGGTGGCTAAAATTTGAGAACTTACCCGGTTCGGCAGCAGTTTGCCCGCCTGCTGTGCGGCGCAGTGTGGGACAAGTTCCGACCCTGAATTGATGTCTGTTGCAGGTGACAGTTGCTCGATCGCCCTTGAGCATTCTTGCTGTGAACGGTGTAAGCTTTCATAGAGTGGTCGATCGATCAATTGCTTCAATTCGCACCCAGCCATTCTCACCGCCGCAGGATTGACAAAAGTTACTTTTCCCTGTTTGTTCAACCCGCAAATTCCTTCTCCTGCGGAGAACAAAATCATTTCTGTTTGGTGGCGGAGTTGTTCAAAGGCTTTTTCGACTCGCTTGCTGTCGCTGATGTCGCGAGAGATTGTCGAAACGCCCGTTACCGCTCCAGTCGCGTCTTTAATCGGAGAAATCGTGAGGGAGACATCTATCTGTTGGCCATCTTTCCGCAAGTGTACGGTTTCATAATGGTCGATGGTGGCTCCAGCTCTAATATTTTCCAATATTTGAGGCATTTCCTTGGGGCGTTCGGGTATGGCTAGAATCTCTATAGACTTCCCCTTGATTTCCGCCGCACAGTAGCCATAAATCTTCTCTGCTCCTGTGTTCCAGCTCTGAATTGTCCCGGTGAGGGTTTTGCTGACGATGCCGTCATCGGAAGACTCGACAATCGACGCCAAGCGCACGAGTTCGTCTCTAGCTTGCTTGTATTCGGTGATGTCGCGGCCCAAAATCACGATACTTTTGCGTCTGCCGTCGGGGTGAAATACGGGTACTTTAATCACGTCGTAGATATTCACAGTACCGTCCGATCGGGGAATCATTTCTTCCCCCCTAGAAAGCTTACCTTTTTCCCACGCTTCTCGATCGCTCACCTCGCAAGCCTGTAACGCCTCGCGGTAAAAACTGCTGAGTTCTCCTAGCTGAGAATCTTTAAGGCCACGGTAGTCTATTTTTTCTAGCTCGAACACTTCCAATATCGCTTGATTTGCCTCCTGCCACCTGCCCTCGCCATCTTTGAAGCAGACAATATCTGGCATGGCATTCATCAGCAAGTTGAGATAGGAGTTTTCTCGCAGTGCAGTTTCTACCTCGGCCCGCTTGGCGATTTCCCGTTGCAGGTTTTCGTTTGCCGTTTGCAGCGAGTCCTTTAACAAACTTTCTGTAAAAGTCCGTTCTTTAATTATTTCCTGAAGTCTGTGGATTTCTAGCGACTGCCGCCTGCGGGCCAACAAATTCTCTACCCGCCAATGCAGTTGGGCGAGTTCGACGGGACTTACTATCAAATCGTCTATTCTGCGTTCGAGTTGTTTGGGCTGCTGCGAAAATGGCTGCTCAGAAAGAGCAGGCGTTTGGGATTGACTAACCAGCAAGAACGGTAAAAATATCGGTTCGGCGGCAGTTTTTAATGATTCTACCAGCGGCCCGATGCGATCGAAAGAGGCCTCGTCGAGAATGCACAAGTCAAAAGCGATTTGGGGAATGGGAAATTCGGAGTTGGGATTTAAAGCGCGATCGAGTACAATCACCTCATGCTCGGTGTTGAGGTGGGCGATCAGCAAATTAAGTTGTTGGTGGCGATCGACCAATAGTAAAATGCGGCTCATTAGTTTGTTAATTTCCCCATGACTAATGATATGATTTCCGGTAAAATAACTATTACAATAAGGTTTGTAGTGATGACTTTATTCCTCTTTTTCATGAGTGATGAAGCCCTCATTACAGACATATTTTATAGTTTTCGCTCGACCGGATGCGACCGAAATTATCAAGGCATTAGGCAGCCAGAGTAGAATCCCCAATTGGATATAATTTGATAATTATTTAATTGTTTGTTGGTTCAAAAAATCACTAATGACTAATGACTAATTCAGGGGGCGGGTTTATATTTATTTGGGTTAGCAGTTCTATGAAAGCTGGTGAAACCCGCCCCTACAGCCTAATGACTAATGACTTTTTACGGCATTCCGATCGGAATCAAAGAATCGAACGGCATACAGGTAGAGTAACTACTCCCATCCGATAAAACCGCAATCAGCCTCACCTGCCAGTCGGGCATAATCTGCAAATCCGCCCAGGGCACTGCTACCTCCAAACATTTATCCACTCCCACTTGGGCGCGGCTAATGCGGGGCAGCCACCGATCGCCATCTTCTGCTTCCTGAAACCAAATCGATTTCGTCAGCAAATTAATCTCTAACTGATGGTGGTATCTATAGTTTAGCGGTGCTTCGTCAGGCAAACCCGACAGCGGAATCAGACTGTTGTGCATGGTGCGATCGGGATAAAACCAGAACAAATTTAACTGCTGCGGGCAATCAATTCCCGGCCGCACCCCTACCTTGAAGTCGGCACGAATGTAAAAATTCAAGTGGTCAACGCCGTACCAAAGGCGCTGAATTGCCGAACTCCGGTGCATCGTACCCCTTGCTCCCCCAACTTCAATCCGACCGGCTTTGTCCCAATCCTGTTCGTTGCCGATACCGTCAATCACCGGGTGAATAAAGCTCAGCGGCAGGTGGTCGCCTTGAACAGAGTGCACCTCTACTTGCCGCCGCACTTCCGGGGGTACAGGCTCGCCGAGAGCTTCGTAAATCGCCGCTACGTGTTCGCGAAATAGCTGGTCGAACATGGCATCTTGGTTCGACGTGTGGCCTTCGCCAAACCACCAGAACCAGTCGGAACCTTCGGCCGCATACAGCGCTTCCCAAGCTTCTGGGTTGCTTTCTTCTGTGGCCTCTGGATGGTTTGCCAGCATTTGTCTCGCAGGCTCTAACAAGTCCCAAGCGCGATTTTTCGCGGGATCGCCGATCCAAGTTGTGAGAGAACCGTCCACCCAGGAACCAGTGTGCAGTTGGGCTGCGGGAATTGTTTCGGTTGCTGGGAATTTGTCGAGAAATTCCGAGACTGTGACTAATTTGATATCTGGATTGTCGCTGAGAGTTTGATAGAGGGATTCTAAGAACGGTTTGCCGTCTTGGGGATAGAATTCCCAGCAATTTTCGCCGTCGAGGGCGATCGTCACTAACCAGGGATTTTCTAAAGCTGTTTGGCCGCCTGACTGTCGGTTTTTGAGAGTTCTGCCGATCGCCTCTAAGTGTCCCACTAAATCTGATGCTGCTTTTTCCGGTTCCATCGAACCGTAGGTAAACCCGATCAAGTCCGACAATCTGTGGTCTCTAAATACTATGGCTAAATCCCCGTCAGGAGTTTCTAAACGGTAAGGGCGATATAAGAATTCTGGTTCGTAGACATTCCCTGTCGCGTCGCGGTTGAAAAAGTGTTTAATTGTCCACCCCAATACTGCTTCGTCCGAGACTATCCATTTAAAGCCTTGTTTGGCAATGTAGGGCAAAATTTCCGGGCTGACTGCTTGTTCCGACGGCCACAAACCGCGCGGTTGGCAATCAAACCGGTCTTCATACATTTCCCAGGCTTTTCTCAGGTGTCGGGGAATATCTTCTTCCCACTGAAACCGGTGTTGTGGCAGCGTCATGTTTGGAATAGCTATGCGGCCGCCATTAGTGTCAGCAAGCAGCGGTAAAATCGGGTGCGTGTAGGGGGTTGTGGAGACTTCCAACTGTCCCTCAGCTTGCATTTTACGGTGCTGGGGGATGATGCGAGCGAGGATTTCTTTTTGTTTTGAGTAGATGTTTTTTCTGTCTACCAAACTAAAATTTTGTCCTTGTTTCAGCCACCCTGCAATCTCCGGGTCGTCCCAAAACAGCGGGTCAATCCAAGCTAAATTGTGCCAGGCCAGCAAGTCGCTAAAATCCTGCAATTTCCAGTTTTCCAAACACCACTGAATGCCTTTTTCCTGCCGCTGAGTGTAGAGTTGAGCGTAGCGGGGGTGTGGCTGAATCAGAGTGTGGTAATTGGCGTCAAAAAAGTGTTCTAAAATGAACTCTTGTTCTGGGAGGGTTAAAATTTCTGCTGACTTTAATGTCACCGTCAAGTAAGGGTCTAATGCTTTATCTGCGATGCAGTCTTCTATCTGCAAAATCAAGGAGGGAACCAAGTTTACGGTTTGATGAAGCTTGGGATATTTTGCCAGGAGGAGCACTAAATCCAAGTAGTCTTTGACTCCGTGCAAGCGCACCCAAGGCAGTCGGTACTGAGCTGCTCCTGCGCTAGCGGATACTCTGGATTTGTAGAGCGGTTGGTGTTGGTGCCAAATGAAGGCTACATAAAGGGGGTGAGACATTGAATTTAGTAATTGGTAATTGAATTTGGTAATTGGTAATTGGTAATTGGTAATTAAATTGGGTAATTGGTAATTGGCAATTAAATTGGGTAATTGGTAACAGTCAACAGTCAACTGGTAATTGGTAACAGCCAACTGTTAACAGCCAACTGCCAACAGTCAACCGTCAACTGGTAATTGGTAACAGTCAACCGTCAACCGTCAACCGTCAACTGCCAACTACCAATTGCCAACTACCAATTGCCAACTGACTAATTACATTACCTGTTCGACTTCGGCAATTTCTGGGATAGCCTCGCGCAGGCGACGTTCAATCCCCATTCTCAGAGTCATTGTGGAACTCGGGCAAGAGCCACAAGCTCCTTGCAGTCTCAGGTGTACCACTGGGCCGTCAATTTCTACGAGTTCGACGTTGCCACCGTCGGATATCAGGTAGGGGCGCATTTCATCGAGAACTGTTTCGACGTTATCTCTGGTTAGTGCTAGTGTCATATTTCGCCTCTGTGATGATTTTTTGCAGGTGATGAAAGTTCGATTTGACTCAAGGGCAGCATTCTCAACCCGCGCGGGATTTAAGAAACCGGGTTTTTTGATCAAAGACTTAGGCACTCAGGTGAGCCCGCGGCAGGAAACCCGGTTTCTGTCACGCTGATGCTCGATCCCAATTAGCTCTCTCGTTCGATCGTAGCGTTACTTGCCGCCAAATCAAGTTGATTCTGATACGTTAACCAAAAAAACCCTTTTATTTAAGAAATCGGGTTTTTGAGGGCGCTACACTACTGCTGGTTCTAGCAGTTTGACGTGGGAGTAGTTGAACTCGGTTGTTGTCAGTTGACCTTTTTCTTTGGCTCGAACTACTTGCTTTGTCATGACATAATAGTCGCCTATCTTCTCAAAGGTATCTTCAAATTCGAGTTCTTTGATAATTTCGTCTGTTTGGGGGTTGCGGAAAACGGCATCGTAGTGGGTAGCCAAAGAACCTTCGGGTGTCTCTAAGCTTTTGTGCGTGTCAATTACGAAAGCCATCCGGCCCATCACCCGGCTGACTTGACAAATTGAGAGACCTCGGATTTTATAATTCGAGCCCATTGAGTCGCCTTGCACCAAGATGTCCACAGCGTCGGTGCTATCCTTCTCGCCCAGGGTAAAGCTATTTTTGCCGTGAGATTTTTCAAATGTCGATCGTTTGCGGTGGGTGACAATATCACGCATTTGGGTGTAGACGCTTTGCTGCACTTCCTCATCTTCAATGCCGCTGACTTCCACGCTCATGTCGGGTTTGATGGAAACATGACCCGTATATACTTCGTCGCCCTGTTTGAGTTCAATATCGGCACTGTAACCGGGAAAATTGGCATCCCAGGTATAGCGGTGTTCGTAAGCAGCGCGAAACAAATCGCGAGCGTTGGCTTGCTCTGTCATAAATCCCTCTTTCTCTTGACACCCATCTAGTTTAGCTTAACCGCGAGAAGCCCTACATTCACTGGGTAGGAGAGTTACCCGCACTCCTGGCGATCACTTCTTGGGGGTGCGGCTGGGCTGGCAATTAGGGCGCAACAAGAATTTACTTTCTCTATCGGTTGCTATGATTTGAAGAGAAAGTCCCAAAATGCCTGGTTATTGAGAGCGCGATGGGTCGATCGCCACACACCAGTCTTAGTTATGGGTTATGTTGAAAAAACTTGTGTCCGCTTTTTAGGGGTTGCACCCGCCGGCAACTATTAGATTCCCCCCTTAATAAAATGCTAGAAACTGTCTACAAACACTTAGAAACATTGCAGGAACAAGCTAGGGAATTGCCACACCCGCAACAGGCAATTTTCACAAAAACTTTGGAAGATTTATCAAATTCTCTACAGGAAATTGCAGGCAGCCGCTTGTTTGAAAGCGCCACAAATAACGCGGCAAAGCTGGTTAAAATTGAAAAAAACAATCGCCTATTGGAGCGCACTGTAGCCCAGCAAGTAGGGCAAATCAGACAGCTACGGGAGCAGTTGGAAAAACAAATCAGCCAGCATCGCAGGGACACTCAAGCCTTAACTAAAAGTGAAGCCAAACTGCAAGCTATGCTGCGTAATTCTCCCGATCTAATTAGCATTGTCGGCTCCGATGGGCGAGTTAGATACCACAGCGGCTCTCTACAGCGGCTTTTGGGCTACAACCCAGAAGATAGAATTGGCAAATTTCACGGCGAGTTAATCCATCCAGACGATTTGCTAGCTTGGCAGACGTATTTTGGTAAGTTGTTAGAAGCTCCCGGAATTGGGGGGGCAATCGAATATCGGAAACGCCACGCTGACGGTTCTTGGATCTACATGGAGTCAATAGGTAACAGTTTGCTTTACGATTCTAGCGTGCAGGGAATTATAATTAATTCGCGGGAAATAGGGGAACGAAAGCAAGCGGAAGTCGCTGTCCGAGATTCGGAACTGCACTACAGAGTTATGTCGCAAATTACTTCGGATTTTGCCTATTCTTTTAAGGGACTTCCCGATGGCAAGTTCGCCTGCGAGTGGGCGACAGAAGCTTTTGAGCGCTGCACCGGTTGCGTTCCTGAAGAATTAGAATCGTTTGGTTGGTGGAACTCCGAACTCGTTCATCCCGACGACAGGGAAATGTTAATTAAACAGTTAGAAGGCTGTACTTTCAGCCGCACTGGAGCTAATGAGTATCGCATTATTAATCAAAAAGGCGAGGTGCGCTGGGTGCGGGACTACTGGCAAGTGGTGTGGGACAAAACTGCTGAACGGGTTGTCCGGTTGTGGGGCGCTTGTCAGGAAATTACCGATCGCAAGCAAGTAGAATTGAAACTGCAACTCGTTAACCAAGTTTTGCAAGCCCAGATAGCATCGGCGCCGCTGGCGATTAACTGTACCAGCAATGACGGCAATACCGTTGTTTGGAACCGCGCCGCCGAACAACTTTTTGGCTGGGCTGCGGCTGAGGTTTTAGGGAAACCTTTACCGAATATTCCTGAAGGCCAAAAGCAAGATTTTTACGCGCTGCTAAAGTCTGCGTCTAATGGCAAACCGCAAAACGGTTTGGAAATATCTTTGTTGAAAAAAGACGGTAGTTCGATCGATGTTTGGCTTTGGGCCGCACCTGTGCGAGATGCGGGCGGCCAAACTGTCGGCAGTATCAACATATTTTCTAATCTTTCAGAACGCAAGCGCATAGAGGAAGAGCGCCAAAAACTAGCAGCGATGAAAGATATGGAAGAACCTTTTTGGGCGCGCTATGTCAGCCCTCCAAAAATACCGAAAAAAAAGGGTGGCGGGTAATTATCTCAAGTTACAATCATTAAAAGTGCGAAAGTGCAATCTTATGATTGCAGGGTAAGAGGCTCTCAATCATGCTTGACAAAAGCACTTGAGAATTGGTTGGGTGGAGGGGAGATATTATTCCCTGCCCCTCCCATTTAGATATGTACGTGCGAATTTCTCCGCATACAGAGCCCGATGTTCTCAGCTTTCGCTTTTGCTCATGTGAATATAATCGTGATAGATGAGAGTGAACCGCTAGAAGGCTGTTTATTTTCGAGTTACTATGGTTGCCGTCTACATGATGTAGATTAACCCTTTCATCGCCTAGCATTTTTAAGCCATATTCCCCACATTTATGGTTTTGCCGTTTTAAGGATTTAGAGGTTTCGCTGTCATAAAGTTTGCTGTTACGCTTACTCCAGTAAGGAATGAGAATTAAATAACTTCCACTCTTGAAAGTGGGATGGGCTCTTATAGCCCGTCCACTCATGACGGGCTATAAGAGCCCATCCCACAATAACAATTAAAATTGTAAGTTATTTAATTCGCGATCCTTAAAAACTGTCCGGAGTATTGCTATCTGGGAAATTAAATTTATATTTCGCAACATTTACTGGATGTTGTCTCGATACAGCTAATGCTATCATTTGCAACTCAAAATCGACGCTTTTACTGAATCTTTAAGATAGAGCGACAACAGCGAGTCTTTTTTAAATTTTTGATAAAGAACGGGGTACTAGGCGTCAAAAGGGTAAAATTTTTAGGTAGGAAATAAAAAACTTAGTTGGGATTAATTTGAGGATTGTCAGAAAAAATCTTTGTATATTATATGATCAAAAGTAAGGATTGATAGTCAATCGTTCACCTACAAATTAAGAATTTCATGGATATTCAATTAATTAATATCGGTTTTGGTAACATTGTGTCTGCTAATCGAGTGATTGCCATTGTCAGTCCTGAGTCAGCGCCAATTAAGCGGATTATTACTGATGCACGGGAGCGGGGACAACTGGTTGACGCTACTTACGGCCGCCGCACGAGGGCGGTAATTATTACAGATTCGAGTCACGTCATCCTCTCGGCGATTCAGCCGGAAACTGTTGCTAATCGTTTTGCGATCGGCAAAGACGGTCAAGGTAGGGATGATTGAGGTTTGTCAGTTGCAATTTGAGCGCTTACGGTCTAAAGTAAGCAGAAACTTAAATTGTTACACGTTTCTTTTCTAAAAATGAAATCTGGTAAATTAATTGTTCTGACGGGGCCTAGCGGTGTGGGGAAAGGCACCTTAGTACGATCGCTCCTCAATCGCCATTCCGAATTGTATCTTTCGGTATCGGTGACAACTCGTGAGCCCCGCGAGGGAGAAATTGAGGGACAACACTATTATTTTGTCAGCCGCAGCCGTTTTGAAAAAATGGTTGAGGCTGGAGAGTTGGCGGAATGGGCCCAGTTTGCCGGTAATTTTTACGGTACTCCTTATTTTGGTCTTAAACAAGGAATCGGTGAGGGAAAATCGGTAATCCTGGAAATTGAGCTGGAAGGGGCAAGGCAAATTAGGAATAATTTTCCAGAGGCGCTGCGAATTTTTATTTTACCTCCTTCTTGGGAAGAGTTGGAGCGCCGGCTGCGGAGTCGGGGTCAAGATTCTGAAACTGCGATCGCCCGTCGGTTGGTGCGGGCTAAAGAGGAAATTGAAGCGGCGGGGGAATTCGATTTCCAAGTTGTTAATGACGATTTGGAAGTTGCTTTGAAAAAGCTAGAATCAATACTTAATTTGGAGTAATTTTTAGGTGGGTATGAGTGAATTTTGAAGTTTTATTGATATTAAGGCCCAACAGCACGACACAAAAGTCACGGATACACTGATAGTTGTTTTTTCTTCTAACTTCTGAATCACCATTAAGAATTAATCCGTGTATCCGTGTCAAAATCAGTGTCGTGCATTCCTTGTTCCTTCAATCTTACCCATTTCTCCGTCCTGGCTAAAACTTCGCTACTTTGTTTGATAGCAACACAAACTTTTAAATTCAATTCCAGAATATTAAGTGAAGGAGAAATTTTTCTCAACGGTTCAATTTCGCGAGCAGAACAGCCCAACATTTCCATATAAGCTAGCGTCCAGCCAATAGCTGCAATGTCCCCTACATTGCCTTCTCCGGCGCAAAGGTAACAACCCAGTTCGCCCTCCGACCCACACTCAGGACACACCCAATTGCCCAGTTGTGAATGGAGTAGATTTGTGCGGGAGGCGGATGCGATTGTTAATGCTTTAATATGATTTTGAACTACTTGTTTAAAACCTCGGTTGTGGTCGCTGCGGTGGTCGGAATTACCGGGCGATCGCCCGATTGCTACTGCTTGCTGTTGTGGCGAAGCAACAGAGGCTGTTTGGTTCTCCCTGGTTACTCTAGATTCGCCTAGGTTCGCAGTTAGCTGAATACCATAGTCTTTCGACTCTTCAGTCTGAGAGTGGTTGAGTGCGCTGGAGGAATCGGGTTCGGAAGTTGTGAAGGATTGTTCTATGCGATCCTCTTCGAGGGCTTCGCCAACGGCAAAATCTTGCATTGAGAGGTGATGTTCGATCGCCAAAGACCAAGTTCTTTTATGTCGGAGGTCGCCATATTTTCTGGCTTCTTCCTCAGTAATGCCGATCGCCGCAGCCTCTTGGCGCAGCACATTAATCGAAGTCATTGTATCTGATATCATTAGTTTGTTTGCAGTTAAATTTACGATCGCCCGCTCAGCCTACAAATAAATTACCTTAGATATAGTACAATAGTCCGGAGTATTTTTAGATTGTCTTCTGAAATCAGTGATTTTCCGTTATGAAGGAGATTGCACAATCGCCCTGAAACCCTTATTTTACGCTTGGCAATCACACACTGTCCGAAGCATTGATAGTAGCCTAAATCTAAAATCTAATATCTAAAATCTAAAATCTAAAATTGGATGACTTCAATTCTTCCCGATACAGCTTTATCTGTTGCTGGACTAACATCTTACCTGCAAGACTTGTTGGAGGGCGATCGCAACCTGCAATCAATTTGGCTGACAGGCGAGGTGTCGAACGTTTCGCACCACCCCAGCGGCTGCTTTTTCACTCTCTGCGACACCGACAAAAGCGCTGCGATTCGCTGCGTGGTGTGGAATTCTCAGCGGCCAAAATTGGTGCAAATTCCCGCAAAAGGGGAACAGTTGCTGGTTTTGGGAAGCATCCGGGTTTACAAAAATCGCGGCGAGTACCAGTTGACGGTTGTGCAATCGCTGCCGGCTGGGGAAGGATTGCAGGCTTTGCGGTTGCAGCAATTGCGATCGCGCTTGGATGCTGAGGGTTTCTTCGATCCCGCCCGAAAGCGCCCGATTCCCGCACACCCGCAAATTGTGGCCGTGGTGACATCCGATACTGGCGCTGCTTGGGGAGACATTCAGCGCACTCTAGCCCAAAGATATCCGGGTTTGCGGGTGTTGCTGTCGCCGACAGGAGTGCAGGGGGAATTCGCTGCTGCTGCGATTGCTAGGGCGATCGCCCGTGTAGAATTGGACGGTAGGGCGGAGGTGATCGTGTTAGGGCGGGGCGGCGGGGCGGCGGAAGATTTGGCTTGTTTTAATGATGAGAGAGTTGTCAGGGCGATCGCCAATTGTGCGATTCCAATTATCACTGGTATCGGGCACGAAAGAGACGAATCTCTCGCCGATTTAGTAGCAGATAAACGAGCCCACACTCCTACTGCGGCGGCGGCTCAAGCTGTACCAATTTTAGCAGATATTTACTTTGAACACAAGCAGCGAATGGTCAATTTAGCAAGTGCTGTGCGGGCCAGATTTCAGGCAGAAGAAGAGCATTTGCAACAGTTACAAAATCGATTAAAACGTTTGCCTGCGACATCCCGAACTTTGCGGCAGGCAACTGGTAAACTGGAAGTATTGCAAGAAAAGTTATCCGCACTGAATCCGGCGGCGGTTTTGCAAAGGGGTTATGCGGCGGTAATCCAAAGTGACGGTACGATCGTCCGCACAACTGACGGTTTGGAATTGGGAGAGGAATTGACTGTGAGGTTGAGTCGGGGCCGGCTGAAAGTTAAGATTGTAGAAGTATTGGATGCGGAAGACAAGTTATGATTGATTCGCAGTTGCGCCAGTCTGACTGGAATTATGAGGAAACGGTCGATCGAATTGAAGCAATTATCGATCGGGTGGAATCGGGAGAGTTGCCCCTAGAGGAGGTTTTCGAGCAGTTTGGGGTGGCTGTAGAGTGTTGGCAGCAGTGCGAAAGCTTTTTGGCGCGGGGGAAGGAACAGATGGATTTGTCGATCGAGCTTTTGGCTGCAGAACCCGATTTTTAACCGGAGATAAACTCTGATTAATGTGGATAAAATAGCGCGTTTTGCCGAAATCCAGACAGGGAATTAATTCCCTGTCTCCTCGCAAAAATCTTCGCTATGAGGAGTGTTAAACTGATAATACTCAATCCGGGTTCGCTACCCCCTTTCTTATTACCCAACGCCGAATCAAAATCGACATTCTTTACCTTAAAACCAGGTTACTTTGCATCACTCCTTTATTTGATTTTTTTAGTCAAATTCATCTTCCGATATTGCTTGATACTCCCAAAGCTTCTTCCCTCGGATCGTACACCAATTTCCCGTAAATTTTCAGCATCCAATCCGCGAATTAATACATGGTAAAAGCATCTCAATCACCCTTGACAAAAGGACTCAAAAGAATCTAATATATTGTCAGCAAAACAAGAACGAATAATTTGAATCAGATCATCACTATCCATAGCTGCCCTTTTCATTTTTTGTCTAAAACTACGTTTGTAAGTCAGTTCACGATTGAAGGCATTGAGCGCGAGCCGTCGCAGGACAGCTAAATTCTGGGGACTGTGGAAAAAGCGAATCCGGCAGGCATCTTCAGCAAAGGTAGAATCTAAAGCCCAATGAGCCTCATTTTCAATCCCCCAATGTTTTCGGAGAGCTCGACCTAAAAGTTGAGCATCACTATCTAAGGAAGTTAGAAATGAAAAATAAATAAGTTGATGAGTTATCGGTTATAATGAAATAAAGTGTGAGATGACAATTTTTACTCCTACAGAGAACAACTCACAACTGATTTTTATAGTTAACTCTTCTAATTTACTTTTAACTCCCGGTCTGAGTCTAATTGAATTGAGTCAAAAATTAAAAAACTTTATACATCATTATTATCAGAAAAAAACAAAAGAAGATATGCAGCTTTCTTAAGCTCAAAAATTAGGATGGGGTGGAATTAGGTATGTAATGCAAATTTTGGGATGCAGTCGAAATACTATCATCAAGGTAATAGAAGATTTAGAAAAAATGGACTCAGAGACACTGAATAGTTCCAGGATCAGAAAGAGAGGAGGGGAAAGAAAAAGTATTCTGTCTACTAAAATCGCCATTGATGCAGAATTTTTATACATTTTAAAAAATCACACAGCCTGAAACCCAATGAATGAGTTAATCAAATAAACTAATTTGACCCATAAAGAAATAGCTTCTGCAATACAAGCGGCAGGTTTTACCATTAGTCTCCCCTTACGATCGCGAATTAAATAATTTACACTCTTGAAAGTGGGGAGTAGGGGTTGGGCTTATAGCCCGCCCTTTCTGGACGAGCAGGACGCCCATCCCACAAGAACCATCACGGATTGTAAGTTATTTAATTCTCATTCCTTAGTGGCAAAACTATTAAAAAATCATTGGTATTTGAAACGAAAACAAAAAACAAATAATAGTAATTAATGAAAATCGTGACGCTCAATTTTAAAATATTGCGAAAGTGGATACGGAGTATAGAGAAGCCAGCAATCCTATCCAACCGTTTTGATACCAAAAAGAAAAAAGTTTTAGGAAATTTGTATCCTCCGGGAACTCTCTATACAAAGGAACCTGTCACTACTTTCGATCGGGATTTTTGGAGTTTAGGTCACGGTAAAGTGAGCCCACATGGGGTTTATGATTCTCAACAAAACCGAGGATATATAACATTAAGAAATAGTAAAAATACCAGTGAATTCGCCTGTGAGTCTTTAAAAAAATGGCAGGGTAAGCTCATCTAATTTGGTATAATATGAACTTGACAAAGTTAACAAAATAAGCATAAGAGACTGTGTAGACA
>NZ_JAUBOQ010000078.1:0-18538 GCF_036700325.1 Microcoleus sp. Z1_B2 | reverse complement strand
CTTAGTTGAATCCCTCCCACAATTCATGTGCAGAGTCAATTCTAAAATCTAAAATCTAAAATCTAAAATCTAAAATTATTGCTGGGCGGTTTAAACTGCTGAGTCTGGTCAGGAAAATTCTGACCCGGATTTAATATGAGAGCTTAGTTGAATCCCTCCCACAATTCATGTGCAGAGTCAATTCTAAAATCTAAAATCTAAAATCTAAAATCTAAAATTGCTAGACTGACGGGCTTTATACTGTTTTTTCTGCTAAACTGCCCCGGAATATGTCAATAAATGTTTGATAACTGGTATGATTTACGTGCTTCGAGAGCATAAAATACTCGGAAGCAACCAGTGGGGCCAGACACAAACCTCACTATAAAACGCCGTAGAGGGAAAGATTGCCAGTACCTTGAAGGAAGTTCTCGATCTCCTTAACAGGAGTCAGAAGCCCACATCACAATCTATAGATTTGATGTAGGAGTGTCACATTCTAGAGCGCATTACAGGACAGGCTGAAGTAATGGCGAGACGACAATCTGACCAATTCCACACACCACCGCAATACAACCCATCCCCTAAACCGACGGCACAGTTCAGTGCAGAGGCGACAGGCGATGCGAGTTCCTTCGTAACGGCTGCGCCGACCGAAGGAAAAAGAACTTTTTGGCAGTGGCAGCTTATCTGGCTGAGTCTCCTGGTGGGATTTGGAGTAACGGGGGCCGCTGCATTTCTGTGGTTGCTGACGATGCCTCCACCGCCCAATTGCCAGCAACTGTCGCCGCTGGCGGCGGACGGAGAGCGACTTTACTGCGCTCAGCAAGCTGCTAAGTCGGGCAAGCTAGAACAGCTAGAATCGGCAATGGCATTGGTGCAGGCTTGGCCGAAAGAACATCCGCTATACTCGCAAGGTCAACATTTGATAGGGGAATGGTCGAAGGCCATTCTGGGATTTGCCAGGGCAAAAATTGAGAGGGGCGATTTGAAAGGTGCTCTGGAGATTGTGGCGAAAATTCCGAAAACCAGTCGGTCTTACCCCGAAGTAGAAGAGGCTGTGACTGCTTGGGAAAAAAATTGGCAGGAGGGCCAAAAACTCTACGATACAGCCCTAGCAGCTTTGAAAAGTGAGGATTTAAGGAAGGCTTGGGATTATGCTCAAGCTTTGTTCAAGCTGGAAAATATTTTCTGGAGTCAGAAGCGTTACAACGAGCTGATAGGGCAGATTTCTTTGGAAAGAAACGGCTGGCAGCGCTTGCAAGAGGCTAGAGATTTGGCGAAGGACGAGACTCCGCAAAAGTTCGCTGAGGCGATCGTCCTAGCTCGAAAAATAGACTCGCAGCTTTTTGCCCGCGCTAAAGCTGAGAAGGAAATTGAGGGCTGGAGCCGGACTTTGCTGGCAATGGCGACTAAGCGGTTGGGGGCGAAAGATTTGCCGGGGGCGATCGAGGCTGCTTCAGTTGTGCCGCAGGATTCCCCGCTGTTTGCGGAAGCTCAAGATTTGATGCAGTTGGGTAGGGCTCAGGCAGTGACGTGGAACCAGTCGATATCAACTCCGCTGCCGCAACACATTTTTAGCTTGCTGGAAGGGAAGGGGGCGGCGAGCCAAATAGCTCCGGGTCGCCCTCTGTATAAGCAAGCTCAAGTTCAAATTGAAAGTTTGCAGGTGCAGTTTCAAGATTTGCTGCGTCTGCAAGTGGCCAGCACGATCGCGAGTTTCGGTCACATAGGGACGTTTGGACTCGCGATCGAGCAAGCGCAAACTATCGGAATCAATCAGCCGCGGCGGATTCACGCTCAAACTTTGGTGGCTGCTTGGCGCCGAGAAATTCAGCGGATAGAAGACCAATCTTTTCTGACTCTGGCGAAGCAGTTGGCAGAAACGCAAACGGTTGAAGGACTCAAGGGCGGCATGGCTCAGTTAGTCCTGGTTGCTCAAAACCGGCCCCGCAGAATAGAAGCGCAAACTCTCTTGGCTGAGTGGACGAAACGCATAGAAGTTATTCAAGATCAGCCTTTTTTGGATGAAGCGATCGCCCTGGCGAAGCAAGGAAAACTTAGTGCTGCTATTGAAAAAGCTTCGGCAATTAAGAGCGGTAGGATTTTGTACGCGAAAGCTCAGGATAATGTCTATCAGTGGGTGAGCGAACTGCAAGTGGCTCAAGACAGACCGATTCTAGATCGCGCTGCGGAATTGGCATCTCAAGGCAGTCTAGGAGCGGCGATCGATACTGCTTCCCAAATCGGTTACGGTAGGGCGCTGTATTCAGAGGCGGCAGGTGCGATCGGGCGCTGGAGTGCTGAACTCAGAGCCAACAGTGCGCCCCCGCCGGAACCCGCTCGCGAGTACGCGCCGGAGCCCGCTCGCGAGTACGCGCCAGCTCCAGCAGAGGAGTACGCGCCAGCTCCAGCAGAGGAGTACGCGCCAGCTCCGCGACAGGAGGAGTACGCGCCAGAGCCAGAACCTTACTATCCGCCTGCGAGAGAGCCGGAACCGGAACCTTACTATCCACCCGCTCCGGAGCCGGAACCTTACTATCCACCCGCGAGAGAAGAGGCGCCGGCCCCGGCTCCGGAACCGGCTCCTCCGGCTCCAGCTCCAGAACCGGCGCCACCCTCGATTCCTGAATCGGTTGGGCCTCCTGATGCTAATTTGCTCCCGGAGTAATTGGGTTTTCGCGCGATCGCTCTCTAAAATCTCAAAACTAAAATCAAGTGAGTAATTTCCAAGTGCTGACGATCGAAGGCGACCCCATTTTCCGGCTGGGGCTGCGAATCGCTTGCGAGCAGTATCCAGACTTGCAAGTTGTTGCAGAGGTTTCAACCCCAACCGAGGCTTTGCGAGTTCTAGAAACTCGCTCGCTCGACTCTGGAGCAGCCAAGAAGCCCGCAGATTTGGTAATTTTGGCTGTTGAGACCCTAAATTTGCGATCGGGTCAAATAGAGGCGGTGGCATTTTGTCGCCAACTCAAAAGTTTGTACCCCAACCTGCCTCTGTTGCTGCTAGGCGGGCAGCTGACACCGGATCTGTTGGCGGAGTTACAGGCGACGGGCGCGAATGGCTATTGTCCTAAAGGTAGAGATATTTCCCTGACAATCGAAGCTATTCGCGCTGTGGCGTCTGGTTGCACTTATTGGGCGCCGGATGCGAGAGCTAACTCGGAAATAGAACTAAACGCAGCGGTGGTTCAAACAGTAGAAAAATCCGCAGTAATTGTAGATAAAAATGCAGAGAATTCGACAGTTGATACGCCAGTACACAAAAAAATGCTGGCTCATTTGTGCCTCTCTGGACTGCGCGAAATAGATGCAACTTTGGCGGTTGTTCAAGCTGATTTGCAAGAGATCAGATCCGCCGAACCGACAGATTTGCCCTCTATTTTAGATGGGGTTGTACTCAGCGGGCGCCGCAGGGAATTGCTCGCAGCTCGCTGGATAGTCAGTCAGTTATTATTTGAAGGGAAAGGGGAGAAGGCAGAAGGCAGAAAGCAGAGGAAAGAAGGCAGAGGGGAGAAAGAAGAAATTAGAGGCGAGAATTTGTTAAAGAATTCTCAATCGCAATTAGCGAAGTCCCAAGTTTTGGCGGGATCTTTGGTGGTTGCAACTAATTGGCAAGGTAGCTTGTTTGACTCGGCGGCAGCTAAATTGCAGTTTGATTTGGTGAATTTGACTGGCTTGCCTTTGGAAATCGATATTTTGCGATCGCCCAAAAAGCGTGAATTGATGAGTTCCATCCTGCGGAAGTTAAAGGATTTGCTGGAAGAATTGCGCTTTTCGCAAGTGCAGCAAACTCAATTGTCGCAAAAAATGCCTGCTATTTTACGGGATTTGTGGCAGGCGACAATCATAGATTTTTTTGGCAGATACTATACACTGCAAACGGGAGAAAATCTGGTTTTTGATGACAGTCAAACAAGCTTGAAACTGGCAGAAAGTCAAGGGGAAAGCGCTGCTGATATCTTGGCAGGCAGCGCTGTAGAAGTTGTGCCGATGCTGCTGGCAGATGCTGATGTAGTTGCAGCACAAATCCTTGATAAAATACCGATGACAGTTGATTTATTTGCACATTTGCTATTTGAAATTCCTCTAACAGTTGACAATATTTCTTGTGTTGCTGGCAGCCCGGAAGCGATGCAGCGAGCTGAAGCTTTGTTGGAAAATTTGGCAATTCAAGTTGCTAGCGGAGTTGTACAGCCTCTACTAAATAATTTGGCAAATATTGAAGAAATCAAGCAAATTTTTTACGATGGTAAGTTGATTTCGACGCGAGAAATTGAGAGATTTCGGAATGAGTTGTCGTGGAGATATAGCTGGGATAGATATTTTGTGGAACCGAAAGCTATTTTTGAAAGCAGGTTTGGGCTCTTTGTTTTGGGCGATTCGGGAATTAAGAAAATTTCTATTTATGCTCCGAGAAATCTGGAGTTAGCACAGTTGTCTGGGTGGCAGTTAGCCTTGACTTTGCTGCTGGAAACCAGGGATGCGATCGCACCTAGAGTTCGCGCAGTTATTTCGCTGTTGGGTGCTGGCGTTGTTTACGTTTTAACTCAGGTTATAGGGCGGGGAATTGGTTTGATAGGGCGGGGAATTATCCAGGGGATTGGTAATTCTTTGCAGGATAGCAAGTTTGGGAAAAATGGGTAATTATTTACAGGATATTCTAGGTTATAGAGTACACTAAAGCCAGTATATTAACAGGAAAATTAAACTGTACTTCATAAACCCGGAGTTTGGTCGGCATCTTGTAGCTGCAACAAAGCTTCGGTAACGCTCAATTAGGGTTCTCCCCGTTCCCAGGCGTAGACTAAATTAACAGCAGCTTTTACCGGAGTTTTCCCAACATCAGACCAAGTGTCCTTCGAGAGTAAAGCCGAGGTAATGTACTCCGAGGCTGCATTTTCATCTCTCTCTTCAAAGGTGACGAAGCTTGTGGGATAGATGCTTAAAGTTTGGTAGTCTGTGCGGGGTAGTGCTTCAAAGTATTTGCGGATAACAGCGGGAATTTTGGTGTCTTCTAAAGGTTGTGCGCTCAGAGATTCGATGAAGGTGATGGCGTTCGATTGAGCGACGATGTTGATGCCGTCGCGGGGGAGTTTTAAAAGTGCATCGGATTATAAATCTTATGCTTTGAGCTTGTAGATATAGCAATCCTAAATCATTTGTGAATTTCTTACTCCCTCCCCGCGGCTTCGGGGAGGGTTGGGGTGGGTAAAAAATTTATGACTCATTTAGGATTGCGATAGTTAAAATTTGATGCTCTTGGGTAGTTGGTACTGGCGAGTAGAGCAATTACACTAACTAATTTAACCTGTACACGCAAATATTAGGGAATAATTAGGAGGTGCTAATAAAGAATTTCCTCCCACATCGTCTAGGTGAAAATGGTCACCTTTTTTACTATCATGAGGGAAGAAATTTACCAATGACCTACCCAGTATATTAAAAGCAGATTTAGAACCTTCAAAAATCAGACGATTATTAGTGATACAAATTTTAATTAAACTTTTTCCCCCCGGACTTTCCATTGGTAATAACTTTATTGAAATGGCTTCCAAGTTTTCAGGATAAAACTTGGACTTTACTTGCTCTGCATGAATAGTTAAATCTTGACTAATTCCAAGGAAAAGCGTTCCCAGTTTGCTTAGACCGCTTGCCGAATCAGATATTTGTATTTCTGGTTCGTTCCAATTACCATCAAATAAAATATACATAGCTTGCATCCTTATTTAGTAATCTGTTGGCGTAATTGTTGTTGGGTCAATTGGAATATGAGGATCTGCTAAAGCACCCCCTTGAATAACACCGTCAAACTGTGTTTGAAGATTAAGATGCGATCCTAACTGCTGTACATGAGGAGTGTTAGAATTTACATCAAAACCTACACGTCGTGTGACTCTTGTACCCGTAGTATTTGCAAACTCTTGAATTGCTTGAACACCAGTCGGAGTTTCAATGAATCGCGTTGGTACATCGGGTTCCAGAAACTGCTCAGCTCTTTCAAGGGCTTCATCAAGGCTGATTGGATCTCCACCTCCAGCACAAGTATTATGAACCAGCACCCCCAACTCCGAGACAAAGTAAGTCGGGATACCCTCAACATTAAAATTGTCAACCTCAAACGGTCCTTCCCGCTTCTCAACCCGATCGACCTCAACAACCCGACCATCTCCAGTCTGCAACAACGACCCAACAACTAAATCCTTCGCCTCAATCCACCCTTTATCCGGTATCCAGAAAGGATGTTCTCCCGTAGTAGAAATTACCTCCCCATCTGCATAAAGGTCAACCAGCACATGAGTTTCCCGTACAAAAGTCTCCAAAACCTGCCGCGTCTCAATCCCCCGGAAATTTTCTATTTAAGGAGTTCTCAAAAGTTGATTGCATCGCTCTAGTACCATTAGCTCAATCTTAGGTAACATTTCTTGAAGATAGTCATCTTCTTTGCCTGCATAGGGAATCAGTTTGAAATTGGCTTCAATCTTTTGCAAAAAATCTATAATGTTTTCAGGTTTTCGGGCATCTAAATAATTTCATGCCAAAATTCACTATCTGTGGTAGAGCCTACAATTTCAGGAATTTTCATTAATATATCTTTACTATTGTCGCCAGTTCTACTTCGTATGTATATAGTTGCAGCAGCTTGAAAAAAAATAGTAAAATCCGAAGCTATTAATTTAGAGTCTTGATAAGATTGCCATCTAGCATAAGCCATTATTTGTGCAGTCTCAGTGTTTAATAAAATCACGTATCCATCAGAACCTGCTATTAATAAATAGTTATAGGGACGTTCGCCAATTCCCCACCAACGTAAAACAGTTTCTTGCTTTATATTATTTTTGACAAGATATTCTGCATAATTTTCCTTATTACCAAACCAAACTCCACCTAATGTTAGGTTGCCGCAATCATATTGAAGAATAATTTGTTGAAAAGATTCTGGAAGTTTTGTTTTCAAAATAGATTCCACTTGTTTTAAAATTTCAATATTTATGTTAGATTGCTTTATGATTAAATCACTAAAATCCGATCTAATCTCAGTCGGAATTCCCAGAAAAAGCTGTTTCATTTTTTCTATAATTTCAGGCAATTTAAATAATAAATTTTCCATATCTTGAATATCTTTTTATTTTTATTTGTGGTGAAATGATCCACCTAAACCAATGTGAGTACCTTGGGGAACTGGGATAGCATGAGCACCTAGATCTACATAGGGATCGGTTTTGGTGATTTGTTGATTTATTAATGATTAATAGCAATTTTTTCGGTAATTAGGGGATTTTCCATTGCTGACACATTGATTTTATTGCATTTGCCTTATTCCTTATTTTTTATTCCTTATTCCTCCTTCGTTCTTGCTTCTGCTATAAAATGTTTATGGCTGGTGGTATTATAACTAAATGCTATCCAGTTGACAATCAAGCAATTGGGTCTCTTTCCCCCGGATTCATCGGTAGAAGCAAACTAAAATCTAACATAGGTTGACATTTTATGAGTATTATGATAGCGATAGATGCCGATCGCATAAACAGTTTAGATTTGTCTCCGGTGCGGACTGTGATTGAAAAGTGGCTGGCCGAAGGAGCGATCGCCCAAAACGAACAGCAGCTACAATTTGAAATTGAGTATCCGCGCGAAGACTTAGATCCGCGAGAAATTTCGGAAATTCCCGAAGTGCGGCTGTGGTTTATTCGCTTGGATGCTTGTTATCCTTGGCTGCCATTTTTGCTGGATTGGAAAGCAGGAGAATTGGCGCGCTATGCCGCAATGTTGGTGCCGCACCAGTTTCACCGAACCCAAGGTATTCAGTACAATCCTGAAGCTTTGGAAATGTTTTTGATGAACAAAATTTTTGTGTTGACTGATTGGTTGAATCAGCAGGGAATCCCCAGTAAATCGAAGTTGATGGCGATGTCGCAGATGTTTGGTTATGATTTGGAAGATGCTTTTTTTGATGTGATTGTGCCGCACAAATAAGCGAGCGCGCCTCTAATTAACATACTCCTAATTAGGTAGGCTACTCTATACCTTAAGACTAAGAACAAAGGTATAAACCCGGTTTCTTCCCTTGTGGGGCGGGCTTTCCAGTCCGCCTCCCCAGCTATAAGTTCCATCCACAATAGCTTAATTAATCTTAACAGCAACCGCAATCCGGCTTTAATACAATACTTTACCCAGCGCGCCTCAAAAAATTGTTGCTGGACTTCAGAATTTTCTCAGAATTGAGAGTTAGTTTAAAGAGACAACGATCGCCCGATTCAATCGATCGAGGAAATTGCCCATGAAAACAGATTACCTCATCGTCGGCAGTGGTTTATCAGCACTGGTTTTCGGAGCTTTGATGGCAAACTCCGGCAAAACCGTGCACATCCTCGAAGCTCACGAGCATCCCGGAGGCTTTGGTCACACCTTTACGATGGCCAAAAAATACACCTTTAATGCCCAATTCCACTACGTGTGGGACTGCGGCGAAGGACATACAGTCAATCGAGTTCTCAAAAAACTCGGTCTCGATCGAGATGTCACCTTTGAGCGGTACGATCCGAATGGCTACGACCACATGAGAATGCCTGGGTATGCGCTGGATATTCCCTCGGAACCAGAGGAACTGATCCGCAGATTGTCGGCGCTGTTTCCCGAAGCGGGCGAGAGAATTCGCCAATTCGTCAACGAAGTCGAGAAAACCGGCGAAGGACTAAGAAAACTCGCTCCTCCCGTCAAACCAATTGAATTGCTCAAAAATTTCGGGGACGTATTCTGTGCCGTCCAACACCTCAACAGTACACTTCAGGACGTTTTCGACAAGTTCCAACTCCCGCAAGCCGCCCAAACCCTATTAGCCCTGCAATGG
The DNA here is from genome assembly GCF_036700325.1 of Microcoleus sp. Z1_B2. NCBI lineage: Bacteria > Bacillati > Cyanobacteriota > Cyanophyceae > Oscillatoriales > Microcoleaceae > Microcoleus > Microcoleus sp. Z1_B2. Next base: position 9,708 of record NZ_JAUBOQ010000078.1, on the reverse strand, counting down.
CCGGACTTTTTGCTGCCTCCAAATCAGCTTTCTTTCTATGCTTGGATTGCCTTGTTTAGAGGCTATCAAGAAGGTGCATTTTACCCGACGCAGCATTTTGAAGATGTTATCAATTCTTTAGTTAAAGTCATTGAATCCAACGGGGGGAAAGTTCTACTAAACCATGAAGTCACGAATTTTAGGGTGATAAATAGAACAGTAACTGGTGTTGAAGCGATGGATTTGACCACCAATCAAACCCATGAATTCACGGGCGACACGGTGATTTGCAACCTTGACCCGAAAAGAGCGGCCAAGATGATTGGAGAGGAACTGTTCTCTAAAACTGTGCGGCGGAAACTCAACTATGAGTATTCTGCATCTAACTACATGGTGTACTGCGTTGTCAAAGATATCGATCTCCGAGACTATGGATTTGGCAAGTGGAATACGTTTCATTCTGAACACTTGGATCTAAATGAAGCGTTTGCTCAAATGTATGAGCAAAATGATTTTTCTCGTCCGAGTTTTGCAATTACAACGCCAACTTTACTGACCCAAGCGCGGCGGGATTGTCCAGAAGATTGTCAAATTGTCGAATTTCTGACTGTTGCTAATTACAGCTATTTTAAACAGCTTTGGGAGAGCGATCGCAAAGCTTACAGACAGAAGAAACAAGAGATTCTGGACTCAATTTTAGATGTTGTGGAAAAACACTATGTTCCGAATTTCCGCAAACACATGGTCTTTCATATTACCGGAAGTCCGACGACTAACGAGCGCTTCTGTTGGTGTCCTAACGGTAATTCCTACGGTTCCAGCCTGACGCCGCGCAACATGGGAGTCGATCGACTAAATCATGAAACATCCCTCAACAATTTCTATTTCTGCAACGCCTCCTCGGGCTATCCAGGCTTTGCACCGACATTTTGGACGGGGGCGCTGCTTTATCAACGTTTATCCGGCGATGCGATTTTAGGCTAAGCAATGCCAATTAAATAACGGCGATATCTCGTAGGTTGGGTTGAGGCTTTGCGAAACCCAAAATTTGCTGATATCTGTCAGGAAACGGCAAGATTTGTAGGGATAGATGATTGCCGTTTCGTACCGATAATATCGGCATTCAATTAATATCTATTCAACTAATCAATAGCGGGACAGTTTGCAGTGTGTACCTACATATAAACCTTAGAGGTAAGTGTTGTAATAGCTATCAAATACAATTCGTCAAAAGAATGCAACCGTAGGCAATATTCCGACCACTAGCTTCATCAATTATTCCCAATTATTTCATCAAAAATCGAAAATACAAAATCCACAATGGTATAACCTATCAATCTAGGAGTGAACTATGAGAATTGCAATTGTTGGGGGCGGAGCGAGCGGTATGGCAGCAGCCTACTGGCTCGATAAACAGGGACATCACGTCACTGTGTTGGAAAGTCAGCCGATTTTAGGCGGACACATTCGGACGCTGAACAAAAATGTTGTACCCAACCAATCGGAGTGCAATGAAATATTAGAAAATGGGGTGCTGGAATTTCCCACTGTGTTTTACAATTTCGTGGCTTTTATGCAGGATCTAGGGGTGCAATTAGAACCCGTGCAGATTGGTTCAGCGCTGTTTTTTAAAGATGGCACTCACTTTTTGTCTGCGGTATCTATCCAAAAGAATTTCACCGGAATCCAACGCCTAATCGAGTATTTGCGACTTGATAGTCTTTACGCTCGTTCGGCGGGATTTATTTTAAAAATGCGGTTTGCTAAACAGCATGATTTCTACGATGTGCCGCTTTCTCAGAGTTTGAAAAGTTCGTGCATCCGCAATTATTGGCTGAAGTTGCTGACGATGTACAGCTACTCGATACCGTTTGAATTGCTCGACAATTTCCCGGCAGAATTAGCGATGCCTGTTTTGCGCGAATATGGCTCTGTCAACTGGGTGAGGATTAAAGGCGGGGTGTATTCTTACATTGAAAAGATTTTGGAGCGATTTAAGGGCGATATACGGCTAAATGTGGAGATTGCCAATATTTTTAGAAGTGCGAATGCTGTAAAAATTGTGCTTTCTGATGGGGAAATCCAGGAATTTGAGAAGGTGGTTTTTGCGATGCCACCAGATCGAGTTCTGAGGTTATTGTCTGATCCGACTGATGCGGAAACGAAGCGGTTTTCCGCGTGGAAAGCCAATTATGCAACGACTGTACTGCATTCGGATACATCGATGTACGATCGCTATGGTATCCGCAAGTTATCAGAATTTGATTTTTTCGAGACGGACAAGGGATGGGGATATAATGCGAGCTTGAATCAGCTTTGCGGTATCTCCTCCCCACGAGAGTACAGTTTAGCTTTTCAACTGCAGGAGTCGATCGCCCAAAAGCAGATTATTCACATTCAGAAACATCACACGCCGCTGTACACTGTCGAGTCTTTTCGATATCGAAATGAAGTTATCGAGACTAATGGCGAGAACAACACTTATCATGCGGGAGCTTATTTGGGGGATGGTTTGCACGAAGGAGCCATTACCTCTGCTTTGCGAGTCGCGAAATTAATCGGGTGAGCTCAATTGTGATGCTACAAACTCTCGCAAATATCAGTAAATTTCTTGCCGGTGCAACACTCTCACAAAAGTAATGATGTCGGCATCAAAAGTTAAACCAATGCGAGAGTCGTACACTCGGATGCGAAATTAATTTTTGGCCTTGCCTAAGCTGCGACACCACGTGCTGCAGTTAAGTAGACATCATTGCTCAAAGATGGGGGGATTGTTGATCCGGCTAACTGAGTACCCTCAAAGTTGGTTCCCGTGAAACTTGCGCCGCTCAAGTCGGCTTCGCTCAAGTCTGCATAGCACAGCCTAGCCCAATCGAGGTTTGCCTGCACCAAAGAAACCCCCACCAGATTTGCCCTGGTTAAATCTGCTCCCATCAACTGGACGCCCCGCAACTGAGCCCCGCTGAGATTGGCAGCTAACAAGTTCGAGCCTTCCAGGTTTACCCCGTTTAGTTTGGCTTCACTCAGGTTGACGCCATTGAGATCCGTCCTGCTCAGGTCGATGCCATTGATATAAGCTTTGCTGAGATAGATGCCTGTTAGTTGAGCGCCAAAAAGCTTTGCACCGCTGAGTTTTGCCCCTCCGCAGTTTGCCCAGTTGAGGTTGGCTCCCGTGAGGTTGGCGCCTCGCAGGTTGATGAATTGCATGTCGGCTGTACACAAATTGGCGTTCCAGAGGATGGCGATCCGCAGGTTGCTACCGATGAGTTGGGCGCCACTCAACTTTGCCCTGGGCAGTTTTGCTTTGACGAGGAAAGCTCCGCTGAGATTGGCTTTTGTCAGCTCTGCATCGGCTAGTCTGGCTTGACCCATTTTGGCAAAACTCAGATTTGCCCTGTAAAGGTTTGCGTCGTTGAGTTCTGCTTTGGTGAGATGCGCCCGACTCAGGTTAGCTCCCGACAGGTTAGCCCTTGAAAGGTTGACGCCAACTAACATAGCTCCGCTGAGGTTTGCTCCGCTGAGGTTTGCGTCAGCAAAGTCTCTGTTTCCATTTTCGTATTCTTTGAGCAGCTCGGTTACTTCCATACGGGTCACATTCCTTATAGCGGAAATTAATCTAGAAATAAACACTCTTTATAAGTATTTTATCTCAAAAGGAGCGGACTGGATCGCACTTTCTTGAAAGCGGACAATTAACTTTATATTTATACATATACTTGGTGCTTTTTCCCTAGTCCCGATCGTTTTGAGGTCATAACCTGAAACCCTTGATTTACTTAGCCTCTAGTGTGCTTGGGCAAGGGTTGCGATCGTACTGAGATCCGTGAAACCGTTATTCTTAGTAGGTAAGCCATCAAACACTGTCCGAAGTGTTAATCAATAGTTAAAATCAATATTTTTGTTGTCCACTGTGACTAACAGCTTTTTTAAACCGAGACTGCAAATTTGTTGGTTGTGTTTGCGTCAGGTGTCGCGAAGGCTGGCATGGCCATAGCTCCATATTTTATCTGCTGTCATTCGATTTTAGATTTTAGATTTTAGATTTTGGATTGACTTGCGCGAGATCAATTCGGGGGCGTGAGGATTTTAGATTTTAGATTTTGGATTGATTCCACGGATAAATCACGTGGCGGGTACCACATGAAGAAATTCGCTTGTCATTTTTCAGGAAAATTAGATGTGGAACAACAGCTTAATCAGCCCGAATTTTTCTCGGTAGTCTCGCAGCAGTTCTGCTCGTGCTTTTCAATATTTCCTTTAGTCGATCGGGTGAAAAGTAATTTCAGACATTGTAATTCTGAGGAATTTATCGATATGCCTAACGGTAGAGGGTATTCGTTCAAAACCTAGCGGATAATATACTGCATATGGTACAAAACTAACAGCGATTAATATCTGTATAGCAGCACCTCGTCTACTGGCAGTTAGGCAAATGTGTCAATCTATGTTATGCTGAGTCAAAATTGAGGAAGAATCATGTCAAAAGAAAGAAAAAGCAACAAAGAAGTCAAAAAGCCAAAGAAACAACCTGATGGTGTTGCTAAGCCGAAGGATGACAAAAAAAATTATGGTAGCACGGACGGCCGCAAATAGAGATAGCGGCCACTCTCGGAATTGCGATTAATTTTGTGTAATTGTCATTACTATCGATTTTTAACAGATTTAAATATCCTATTTTGGGATAATCCGAAAACAGGTTTATTATATCTAGGGAATATGCAGTGCTAAACCCAAAGTATAATGAAATCTGTTTTTAGCCATGAATATCAAACATTCTGTCGCCGATCGAATTTAACACCATTTTTTTAGACTTGGTTGAAAAAAAAGATAGTTCGATCGCCCAATCCCATCAAATCCCATCAAATCTATCACAGCGATATCTCAGTCACCGCAATATTACCCTCAAAACACACGTCAACATCAGTCCCCGCCGCCCGATCGCGCGATCCATACTCTCCGGCATAATAAAAGTATTCTCCCTCCACCCGGTAAACCACAGGCAGTGGCTGCGTCGAAGGCTGGCAAAACACAATTTCCGGTTCCGCACTTCCCGGCGCTAAATGCGGCAAATTCACATTCCAGAAACACCCAGACTTGGGTTCCCGGTTGAGCAAATCTGCTAACACCCGCGATGTCCAGCGAGTAGCGACATCCCAGTCAATTTCGAGCGGCCTTTTAATCCGGTGGGAAATTGCGATGCCCGGAATACCGTGCATCGCTGCTTCGCGCACAGCCGCCACCGTACCCGAAATATAAACGTCAACCCCCAAATTGCCGCCCGCGTTAATACCCGAAAGCACCAAATCCGGCTTCGCACAAACGTGATGAAGAGCGATACGGACACAATCGGCCGGTGTTCCCCCTACAGCATATTCCACGGACGATCGCCGATCGACATGAATCGGACTGTGGGCTGTCACCTGATGCCCGCAGCCGGACAATTGGCCTTGGGGAGCAACCATAATTGTTTTGCCCTTTACTGCTTGCAAAAGTGCTTGAATGCCGGGAGCATCGATGCCGTCGTCGTTGGTTAAAATTATCGTCATTAAAAATGTGTCGGTTTTATAGAACCGATTTGAGAGCGCAGAGGCTGGCAACCTTCTGGTAGTTCTAGCCTAAATTGGTTGTTGGTTAGTGGCGATCGTCAGTAAGCTGTTCGGCATTTAAAGGACTTGCGTAAGGTGCGTCAGCATCTAAGGTTTTCCGTTTCAGCGTAAGGGTTCGCGAATGACGCACCCTACTAGCCTCGTTACTGGTTTAAATGCTCCACAGCTTATGAGCATTGCCACACATTTATATCATCGCATTAATTGAACAATTGCCCCAGAAATGTGGCGCGCCACATTTTAGCCGAGTCGCACCTTGATATGACAGCTAAAGCGACTTGTTACGCTTGCCCCAGTGCAGCATTCATGACATCAGTGTCGATGCAAACATCAATTAATCACATAATTTTTTCCTCGGCTCTCCCCGATGCTTTGTCTTAAAAGTAGCAGATGATACTAAGTATCTGAGACTGAACGTTGAAACTCTCGATCGTGCTAAATTCTTAGCTTGCGTTATCACCATAAGTACGAGAGAGCCGATAATAAGTTAATGTCGATTCCAATTGCGCTTTGACGTAGGGGAGGAGAGAATAAATATCAAATTTTTATCAAAGATAGTATCTAAGTTACTGTCCTCATTTCCCCTTCATAAATCAAATACTTATCTACACTGTTACCATTATTACATTGTAACTCAGGAGAGCCAGATGAACGAACCCACTCAAAGCAATACCAAAGCAGGCTGTCCCCCAGTTCCTCAGTCGATTATGAGCGCCAGTCGGGAAGAACTAGATCGCATCGATTTAGAATAGTTAATGAAAAGGGTAAGGTTAAAAAAACGATCATTCTTTCAGGATACGAAATTATAGAAAATATTTACGAAGGAGTCAGAACCGTTGTTTATCGAGGGATAAGAAATCGGGATCGACAGCTTGTCATCGTTAAAATAATAAAAAATGATTATCCTAGCCTTGAACAAATCACCAATTTAAGGCAAGAATTTATAATCACTCAAAATTTAGAGTGTGAAGGAATTGTCAAAACTTACAAGTTAGAGAATTATCAGAATAGTTTAGCGCTGATATTAGAAGATTTTGGGGGTCTATCCCTTTATCATTTTATGGCAGCCAATAACCTGTCAATAACCGAGTGGCTGAGGGTAGCGATCGCTCTATCCGAAACTTTGATCTATCTCCATCAAGTACCGATCATTCACAAAGACATTAAGCCCTCAAATATCATTATCAATCCAGCGACAGGAAAAGTAAAACTGACTGACTTTAGTATTTCATCGCGCTTGGAATTGAAAAACCAAAGCATTAGCAATCCCAACTTGCTAGAAGGGACTCTCGCTTATATGTCACCCGAACAAACGGGAAGGATGAATCGCGCAATTGACTACCGCACGGATTTCTATTCTTTGGGAGTGACTTTCTATGAAATGCTGACCAACCAGTTGCCATTTAGTACCACCGATCCGATGGAGTTGGTTTACTGTCATATTGCCAAACAACCCGTCCCACCTAAAGAGGTAGCAGAAATTCCTCAAGCGGTTTCAGATATTGTGATGAAACTGTTAGCAAAAAATGCGGAAGACCGATATCAAAGTGCGGCGGGATTAAAATTTGACCTGGAAACTTGTTTGCAGCAATTGCAGACAACTGGAAAGATTGAAAATTTTGCCATCGGTCAACGCGATCGCGGCAACCAATTACTCATTCCCCAGAAACTTTATGGTAGAGAAACCGAAGTCCAAATTCTTCTAGATGCCTTTGGACGAGTCAGCCTCGGTGCCACCGAGATGATGTTAGTTTCCGGTTATTCCGGGATTGGTAAAACTTCAATCGTCAATGAAGTTCATAAACCAATTGTAGCAGCTAGGGGATATTTTATTGCGGGTAAGTTTGACCAGTTTAAGCGCAACATTCCCTATGCGGCGTTAATCCAAGCATTTCAAGAATTAGTTCGTCAGCTATTAACAGAAATTTCCGAACACATTGCTATTTGGAAAGAAAACTTATTAAAGTCGCTAGATAATAACGGTCAAGTTATTATTGATGTTATCCCCGAAGTCGAACTAATTATCGGTAAACAGCCTGAAGTTCCTCAACTGGGTTCATCGGAATCCCAAAACAGATTTAATCGGGTCTTTCAACAATTTATTCGCGTTTTTTGTCAACCCGAACACCCGCTAGTCATATTCCTAGACGATTTACAGTGGGCAGATTCGGCATCTCTAAAGTTAATTCAACTCTTAGTCACTGACCCAGATAGCAAATATTTGTTAACGATTGGAGCTTATCGAGATAACGAAGTCAGTCCCGTTCATCCTTTAATTCAGACAATAGAAAAAATTCAAGAAACTGAAACGGCGGTGAATAATATCACCATTCAGGCGCTGGCTTTGGATAGCGTCAACCAATTAATCGCCGACACTCTCGATGCCAGCGTAAATTCAGACAAAATCAAAGTTTTTTCCGAGTTACTTTTTAATAAAACCCAAGGCAATCCGTTTTTCTTAACGCAGCTACTCAAAACCCTGTACTCGGAAAATCTGCTGGTTTATCAAGTAGATACAGACCGCTGGGAGTGGGATATTCAACAAATACAGGCGATTGGTATCGCAGATTTCAATATTGTTGAACTGGTTGGTCGCAATATTCGCAAACTCCCTGAAAAAAACCAGAAATCATTAAAATTAGCGGCTTGCATCGGCAACCAATTTAACTTAGAAGTTTTATCAATTGTCAATGAAGAATCAAACTTAGCGACGGCTGCTCATTTGTGGGAGGCAATGCAAGCGGGTTTGATTCTGCCGCTGTCTGAAAATTACAAAATTCCTCTAGTCTTTGCCCAGGAAGAGTTGGCATCTATACGCGATATCAAAGTTGACTACAAATTTTTGCACGATCGCGTGCAGCAAGCAGCCTATTCTTTGATTCCAGAATCGGAGAAAAAAGCCACTCACCTGAAAATTGGTCAACTACTGCTGAATAATACAACAGAGCAAGAGCGAAAAGATAATATTTTTGCTCTGGTTAACCAACTGAATTTTGGCACAGATTTGCTAACTAATCAGTCAGAAAAAGATGAGTTAGCCCAATTAAACCTGATTGCTGGACAGAAAGCAAAGGCAGCTACTGCCTATGAAGCCCCTGTTAATTATTTGAATGTAGGTATAGAACTCCTGAGTCAAGATAGCTGGGAAAGTAGATACGATGTGACATTTAATTTTTATCGGGAAGCGGCGGAAGCCGAATATCTCAATGCCAATTTAGAACGTGCGGAAATTTTGTGCGATCGCACTCTCAAAAAAGCCAAAACAATCCTCGAACAAGTCAACTTATACGCACTGAAAATTAGGCTTAACCTCGCTAAAAACCAGAACAATTCTGCGGTAGATACCGGACTGCAAGTTCTAGAAATGCTGGGAGTGACCATATCTCAATCACCGCCGCAAGAACTCAATATTGAGGAGTTAGCTAACCTGGCAGAAATGACCGATCCCTACAAGCTGGCGACTATGCAGTTTTTAGTTCTTATATTCGCACCTGCTTGCTTTGCAGAAAGCCCGCTATCGCTACCAATTCTATATACTATGATCGAACTTTCTCGTCAGTATGGGAATTCGCCACAGTGTACTTTTGCATATTCCATTTACGGAATATTCGTGTCTTGGCTCATACCAGATATAGATTTGGCCTATCAACTTGGTGAACTTTCTTTACAAGTATTAGAGCAGTTAGATGCCAAAGAGTTTCGTTCTAAAATATTGGTTAATGTTTCGATCGGTATTACGCACTTCAAAAAGCATACTAGGGAAACTCTAGAACCCCTTCGTCAAGCAATTAATAGCGGCTTAGAATTTGGAGATATAGAATATGCTTGTCATGCTGCTGATTACTACTGCGCTCATCTGTTTTTTAAGGGCGAGCATCTAGACTACGTGCAAGAACAACAAAAACACTATATTGATTTTGCCGATAACTTGTCCCAAGAACACCAGTTATATTTACTCAAAATCCTCGGTCAATTAGTAGAAAATTTAAGGGGGATGACAGATAATAAACTGCTTTTGATTGGCAGCATATTAAATGAGGAAGAAGCTAAGCTGTTGCACATTTAAACTGTGATACAAGCATTACCCTTATTTTTAATTTTTCGACCCCATTTAATTATTAAT
>NZ_JAUBOQ010000077.1:0-21286 GCF_036700325.1 Microcoleus sp. Z1_B2 | reverse complement strand
ATCGCGGTCATGTTGTTTTAAGCAGTGGGGACAATCTACAAACCTGACACCCAAAGAATCACATCCTTTTTGTAATGCGGGTATCGGCAACAAAGTTTCACTACATAATTGAGAAGAAGGAAAAAAACGTCCTATTTCTTGATATGTATGTCCGAATTGCTCGGCTTTATATTTAAGCATTGTCAGGAACATTCCCCAACCTTGGTCACTAATAACTTTAGCAAGCTTGTGATTCTTGACCAGGTTTTTTACTGCTAAATTTTCTACACAAATCACTTGGTTCTCGTAGGCTATTTTGCGAGATAGCTTGTGTAGAAAATCCTCTCTCACTCTAGCAATTTTACTAGAGACTTTGGCAACTAAACCTTTAGCTTTTTGACGCTTTTTTGAACCTTTATTTTTCTTTCTTGCTAATTTCTGTTGCTTGCGTTTTCGGTTTTTTTCAAGTTTTGCCAACTGTTTTTTAGGCAAGTCATATTTTGACCCGTCTGAAGTTATGGCAAAGTTTTTTAAGCCAAGATCAATACCAATTGCTTCTACGATCGCAGTTACAGGTCTATCTTCTTGGTTGAAAAGAATGGAGGCATAGTATTTGCCATCGGCATTTTTAGACACCGAAATAGTCGTGAATTTTACGAATGGTAAGTCTCTATGAAATACGGCTTTGACGATACCCAAATTGCCAGGAAATTTAATAGTAGAATTCTCTACCATCAATTTCACATTTTGAGGATATTGAATTGATTGCTTACCATACTTGGATTTGAAAGTTGGATATTTTGCCCGGAATTCAAAGAAATTGACGAAGGCCCTAGACAAATTAAATGTTACCCGTTGTAGAACTTGGCTATAAGCAAGCCCTAACCACTCGTATTCTTTTTTCAATCCAGGTAGAAGTTTGTCCATTGCAGCCTTAGATAGACCTTTCCCTGTTTCTTTATAGGTAGTAGTTGTGGCATTAAGCATATAATTCCACAACCATCTAGTATTACCAAAACATTGAGCTAGATAGGATTCTTGCTCCGTCGTGGGATAGATTCTAACTTTGATTGCTCTGTACATGGCTTCGAGCTTACCGTGTTTCTGTGTTTATGGTAGCTGACTTTAATCAAGGTTGTGTTAGGCTTTAACATAAATTAATGTGGATTCGCGATCGCGATCTTCCAAATTTTCGGGTCGGGATTCATCCCCCGCGACAACGTTTTGAATCAAGTTTATGGCTTTATTCACTTTTTCTGGGTTGTAGTCTGGGTGACTTAATACTTCTGAATCCTTAATCAAATCAAAATCATCAATCACTGCCTGCACCCCAAACGCATGGTGCTGAATCTTTGCCCTTAGAAAGTTAAAATCAGTCAGGGTTTGGTAATATTTTCCTAAATTTCCCGAATTTATCAAAATAGAGGGATAACAACCCAGATACGCTCGCACGAAAGCGGGACTCTTTGTCTTTAATTTGTCAGCTAATTTTCCTAATTTTTTCATATTTATATTCCCTTTAAAACAGTCAGCTATCCTTTGATTCACATCCTTAAAAATCTTGCGTTTTGAATCCATATCCCGTTTTGTTTGCAGAAATTCAAGGAAACTAGCATGATAAATGCTGTACCAGATATCTCCGTTTACATCCTGCTTTTTCAAATACTCAACCCACTCATCTTCTAAAAATTTTTTCAGCTCGCATTCATCTTCGACCTTGATAATTTCAGTAATTATATAGAAGGGAATCGGTATGCCAATCTCTAACAAAATATACAAGACAATCTCCATCAATTGCCCGGGATTAGCTTCCAGCCCCATCCGCACCCAGTGGTTTTGATAATACTCTTGCAGCCCGTCTGGCAATTGCTTTAAACTTAAGTCATTGTAATCGCCCTTAACAATTGCTGGCAAAACATAGCGCAAATACATAAAATTGTTTTCGCTCTTGTCTGCCAATTGTTCGACAAAAGCTGTATCGGCAATGCTGCGACTTTGAATCCAGTTCCTCAGCCCATTATTATACTCAGAATCGGTATTTATAACAAATCTAATATATTCTTTGATATCATCTTGATTATAATTAGCATACTTTTCATCTCTTAAATCTAACTCGGTTACCAAAACTCCAGGAGATACGGAAAGCCGCTTTTTTCCGAGGTTATAGGGTCGCCTCGTCAGCAAGAAATAAACCCGATCTGGCAGAGTAGTCGGTAAATGTAAAAGATTTTCTCCCGCTTCTTGTTCGACTTCATCCAGTGCATCTATCGCAATTACCAAACGTTCGCCCAAAGTGAGTTTTCCCGCCACCTTTGCCAGTAAAGTTGGTAAATCGGCATTTTCTGAATTTGGCAATTGATAGCGGTCAATTAATTGCTGGCGAATGCTCTTCAAAAACAATTCTGGTCTGTTGCGGCGTTCGACGAGAATATTGAAATAGCAGGGAGATTTATGTTCGGAGACGTATTTGGCAACGATCGAACTTTTGCCCATTCCCGCATCCCCGATGATTGTAAAATAACCGTGAGGATTTTCGCTGACAAATTGCTGAAAATTATCAAAAACAAATCGGCGGCCGCAAAAGGTTTTAATTTTTTCTGCTATAAGTGATTGAAACTCTGGTGGCAGCGAATTGTCGGCATTCCAATCTTTTGGGTCAACAATATCTGTGGGTTCTATTCCTAATGCTTTAGCGATGTTGGTAACTGACCATCTTTCTACGCCATTGGGGCAGTCTTTTGTACCGAGTAAGCGCTTAATCGTGTCGGTGGAAACTTTGGCGAGTTGGGCAAATTTTTCTTGAGTAAAATCTTTTTCTTTAATTTGTTCTCGGAGATACTCTTTTCCCTTTGCACTCGATTGAACTTTATCGGAGTCGCGCATAGTAATTTGTTAGCTATTGTTATTGGTTTTTCAGTTAATTCCATCATCCGGCAGTCCGACAGGGAATGAATTCCCTGTCTCATAGCGAAAGTCCTCTTAAGAGGACTGAAAATTAGTATTTTAGTCGGTTTTAACCGACTTCTGCTATTAGCCAGGGAATTCATTCCCTGGCGGGTTTTGGGAGAGTCCGACAGTCCGACGGGGAATGAATTCCCTGTCTCATAGCGAAAGTCCTCTTAAGAGGACTGAAAATTAGTATTTTAGTCGGTTTTAAGCGACTTCTGCTATTAGCCAGGGAATTCATTCCCTGGCGGATTTCGGGGAAATGAAATAGCATGGGGGCTAGCGGGAGCGAGATTTCATGATTATTCATCCGTAACTCTGATCGCACTCACATTCTATATTTAAATACTTCTCTCTGTCTAGGGCAGATAGTTTGTAATCTCCTGCCCTATCTGCCCCAAAAATGAGGGCATATCGCAAATTAAAACTCGCCCTATCTGCCCTTGAGTCTCGCTGTTTGCTTCGGTAGAGTAATTGTAAAAACAAAAAATTATCACTATTTTGGAGAGAAAACAGTTATGAATTTTAACTTATTCGGCAACTCGCAACCTGATGAAGATTATAGCGAAATTAAGAAAGAAATGCTGCGAGAATCATTGCGGCAAGTTCGCCAAAGCTACAATCTGGCCCTTTTTGTTACCGCATCGGCAATGGTTACTTTCGGAGGGCTCGGACTTCTATTTTGTGAGAAAATCTCAGAGGCTACTCTCACTGCTTCGGGCGGATTGTTGACAAGTTTGGGCAGCATTGAGTTTGCCAAGCAAAAGAAGAAGGAATTGCAGCAGATGATGGATGATTTGGAAGACTAACATCGAGTTTTAAATCCCCCACTTCTTTCCTCGTCCCCCGGGCCTGGAAAGCAGCTAAATTGTAGGGACACGGCAGTGCCGTGTCCTGACTTAGATATCCTAGTTTTTAGCCGCCCCAAACCTTCTTCAAAACATCTTGAGGAGAGATGTCTGCCATTTTGCCAGTAGGAGATTTAATGCCCAAAAATCGATCGCTCTTTGGCAACAATTTCGCCGGTTCAGTCGGGCCAAACAAAGCTATTGTATAAGTTTGAACCGCCACAGCTAAGTGCATCGGCGCACTGTCAGTACATATCATCAAATTAGCAGCAGCAATTGTCGCCGCCAACTTGCCGACATCATCCGGCGAGATAACTTTTACATTCGGACATAACTCGACTAACTTTGTCACGAAGTCTGCATCTTCTGGGCCTTTCACAACAACAACGGGCAAATTCGGCTGCCGCTGCTGACAATCTTCAATTATTTGCTTCCAGTTGTCTGTAGGGTAAATTTTGTCAATACCTTTAGACACAGCTAATTGACTGGAACCGCCGTGAATCAAAATGTAGCCGCTTTCTTTTACGCCCAACCGCTGCTGTTCGGCTTCCGCCCACTGAATGTCCTGTTTTGGTACATTAATTGCGATCGCCGGACAAGGATTTGTAATGTTAAATCCTTGCAGCAAATCATGGTACATTGAAGCGGCGTACTGTTCAGTTTTCAGCGGTACTGCAGCGGTGAGAAATCGAGCACCGTTGGTTCCCGAATAGCCAACTCTCTGCGGAATGCCGGTCAGCCACAGCAGCAGCCCTACAGTCCACCGCTGGCCTAGGGAAATAACTGCTTCGTATTCGCGATCGCGAATTACGCCCAGTAAATTGCCCAAATCTGCCATAGCGTTGCGGTCTTTGAAATTGTACGTCAAGACTTCTTTGACGGATTTGCAGACTCGGTAAGCACCCTTTGCCCTCGGTTCCACGATGACATCAATTTGCGCGTCGGGATAGGACTGCTTGAGGTCATCAAGAGTGGGGAAAAATAAAATTTGGTCGCCAATCCCGCCAGGGACAAGTGCTAGTATTCGCATCATAAACGATCGGGCTATTATTGATCGAGGTAGCTCTCAGAGATCGGCTCTCAACTATCAGCTTATAGTATTTCTAGACCTTAAAAGCTACTGGCTGACAGCTAAACAACTGACTCAAAAGTACAGGACGCTCTTATTATATATATCTAGTTGGGTTAAAAACGGTTAGTAAATGCACTTATTAATTCCTGCAGCGGGTTCGGGGCGACGGATGGGCAGTCAGCGGAACAAACTGCTGCTGACTTTGCTCTCTAAACCTTTGCTGAGTTGGACTTTGGCTGCGGCTGAAGCTTCGCAGCACATTAGCTGGATTGGCATCATGGGCCAGCCAGACGATTTTCCTGATTTTAAAGCAATTCTGAGCGATTTATCTTTGGTTAAGCCCGTGGAACTGATTCAAGGAGGCGCCACCAGGCAAGAGTCAGTTTACAACGGTTTGCAGGCTTTGCCCCCCAATGCCGATCGAGTGTTGATTCACGACGGCGCGAGGTGTTTGGCAACTGCTGAATTGTTCGATCGATCTGCAGAGGCCCTCTTGACCTGTCCGGGCTTGATTGTCGCCATCCCGGTCAAGGATACGATTAAGGTGGTAGATGAGCGTCGGATCGTGCGAGACACCCCAGACAGAAGCAATTTGTGGGCAGCCCAGACTCCCCAAGGATTTGAAGTGAAATTGTTAAAGCAGTGTCACGAAGAAGGGCGACAGAAAGGTTGGGAAGTTACCGACGATGCGGCTTTGTTTGAAAAATGCGGTTTACCAGTGCAAATTGTGGAGGGAGAAGAGACGAATTTGAAAGTCACAACGCCCGTTGATTTAGCACTAGCGGAATTTATTTTACGGCAAAGATACGGGAAATAGTTTTGAAGTGTGTAAGGCGAAATTGGGAATTGGCAAGGGGAATTGGTAAGCTAACTAAGTCCTCATAAAAACTCAGAATACCCAGATACCCGACTTTTAAAAGAAGTTGGGTATCTAATAACCCTCGCCTTTTAGATTTAATTAAATTGACCTACTTAGTAAGGGCTGGCTGTTGGTCGGACAATAATTTCGCTAACATCAACATCGTCAGGTTGTTCGATCGCAAATACAATCGATCGCGCGATCGCAGCAGCAGGAATAGCTATTTTGCGGAATTCTTGCATTCCCGATCTTGCAGTTTCATCAGTGATGCTCTCGGCTAACTCAGACTCCGTTACTCCAGGAGAAATCACCGTCACCCGAATGTCGCCTCCAATTTCTTGTCTCAAGCCTTCTGAGATGGCTCTAACGGCGAATTTAGTAGCACAGTAAACAGCAGCAGTAGGAGAAACCGCGTGTCCGCCGATCGAGGAAAGATTAATAATCTGACCAGATTTTTGTGCTTTCATGACAGGAAGTGCTGCCGCGATGCCGTACAAAACACCTTTGATATTGACATCAATCATTTTATCCCATTCCTCAACTTTCAGTTGTTCGAGTGCGGATAGAGGCATGATGCCAGCATTGTTAATCAGGACATCTACCCGATCGAACTTGCTCTGGGCAAATTGAA
This sequence comes from Microcoleus sp. Z1_B2, assembly GCF_036700325.1. Lineage (NCBI taxonomy): Bacteria > Bacillati > Cyanobacteriota > Cyanophyceae > Oscillatoriales > Microcoleaceae > Microcoleus > Microcoleus sp. Z1_B2. Next base: position 14,951 of record NZ_JAUBOQ010000077.1, on the reverse strand, counting down.
CGAGATCCTCCATTTGACTGCGTTGCGTGACATCGAGAGCCTGGTATTCGACTGTTCCACCCTCCGCACGAATGTCCTTGGCGATCGCTTCTAGGCGATCGGTGCGACGTGCACCCAAAACCACTCGCGCGCCGTTTTTAGCAAGCAATTTAGCAGTGGCTTCACCAATTCCGCTACTCGCTCCAGTGATGATAATAACCTTTCCATTTAAGTTTGACATTGATATCTCCTATTTTTGTGATGTTACTGGGAACTTGATATTATTTTCCTGAAACAACTCTTTGAGAGTTCCTGCTGCAATCAAGGCGCGGGGAAAGCCGGAAGTCACTGTGGTAATATAAATAACTTCCATCAGTTCTTCCGGCGTAGCACCGTAATTCAAGGCATATTGAGCGTGAACTTTGAATTGCGGCATTGTGCCTTGTGCCGCAAACCCTGCAAGTGATATAAGCTGGCGGGTTTTATTATCTAGCACCTCACGAGCCCAGATATCGCCTAGGGAGTATTTGAGCGTCATGTCAGCAAGTTCTGGGAAATCTTTTTGAAGCTGAACAAAATGCGGTGGCAAACCTTTTCCACCTGACAAACTATTCAGAACTTTTTCGCCCCGCTCTTGGCGTGTCATTGTTTCAGAAGGTTGTAGAACTGTTTCTGGCGATCGGGTAGGTGAAACCATAAATATTGCTCCCGCTACGGTGAAAGTTAAAAATTGCTTGTTCATGATTTTGCCTCGCTTATAGATTTGCTAATATTTTCCTTGAAGTGAGGTTGATTTTAATTAAAGAAACATATTGCAGTGCAACAGCTTTAGCCCCGATCGCTTCGATCGCAGATACGACATTTTGGGCATCCTCCTCGCTGTTGTGATATGTCACGATGACATCGACTCCTTTTGTGGCAAGGGTCAAAGCGGTATTTTTGCCAAGTCCTCGGCTCGCCCCTGTTACCAATGCGATTTTTGTCTTGTCTTTCGTCATTGCCTTATCCTTTTACTGTTTCATTCAGATGTGTTCATCCTATGAGTAAAAGCATGGGTTTTGAATACACAGACCTCGCAATTTATTGCCTAATCCTCCAAAGCAAGATTTTATGAATGGATAAAGATGTTCTATAATGCTTAAAAGATAATGATTAAATTAGTCGAGAAAACCACATGGCGATTGAAATAATCAACCAAGTAATAAATCAAGATGCGATCGGCAATCAGTGTCAAGAACTGGCGGCCTTGCTAACTCGGCACACCGACGGCAAAGGAAACGGTTTTCATAAAACAGACATAGACAAACTGGAATTTATGCGAGAATCTTCTGTTTCCGCCGCACAGCACGCTGTCTATCAACCTATTCTCGGCATCGTCATTCAGGGCAAAAAAGAAGCCTTGCTGGGTGAGGAAACTTATCGTTATGGCGAGGCTCAATATCTTGCGATCTCAGTTGATTTACCTCTGAGTGGATTTGTTGTAGAGGCCACTCCAGACAAGCCGTATTTAGGATTCAAGCTGAATTTAGACCCACGCCAACTCTGCGATATTATCACTGCCCAAACCAAGCCAAGCGCAAGCAAGAAAGAAAACTCTGTCAGAGGCTTATTCGTCAGCACTGCCGATGCGCCGTTGCTCGATTGCGCCCTCAGACTGACACGACTTTTGGATACGCCGCAGGATATCCCGATGCTGGCACCGATGATTATCCGCGAAATCTATTATCGTCTTTTAATGGGTGAGCAAGGCGAAGCTGTGCGCCAAATCGCAACATCTGGCAGCAATATGCAGCGCATCGCTGAGGTGCTCAAACTGATTAAAACTGATTTTGCAAAACCGATGCGGGTTGAGGATTTGGCAGGACAAGCCAATATGTCTCCTTCATCTTTCCATTACCATTTCAAGGAAGTGACATCGATGAGTCCACTTCAATATCAAAAGCAATTAAGACTATTAGAAGCACGTCGCCTGATGCTTGCCGAAAACTCCGATGCGGCAAATGCTGCCTATCAGGTGGGTTATGAAAGCCCCTCACAGTTCAGCCGCGAATATTCTCGTATGTTTGGTGCGCCGCCGATCCGGGATATTGAGCGTTTGCGTACTGCTTGAGCGTCACTGTTTCGACTATATTGGTTTTGTTCCGTTAATACAAGTGGAGGATGAAAGCAATGGAATATAGCGGTACATGGCGGATCGCAGAGATGGCAATGTGGGATAGTGATTATTTGGACATGGAAGTTGAAGCCTATATCGAGATTGATGAAGCAGGTTCAGGAGAATTTCAATTCGGTTTAGTATCAGGTGAAATTGACGGCGAAGTCGTAAAAGATGGAAAGGATCAGCGATTTGAGTTTACATGGGACGGTAATGACGAGAACGATCCTGCATTTGGTAGCGGTTGGCTAAAATTAAAGGATAAAAACTCCATAGACGGTCGAATAAAATTCCACCAAGGCGACAGTTCTAGTCTTGTTGCAAAGCGCATGAAGTAGGCAATCAGCGATCGTACTATTTTATGCCATTTTTTTAACCGCAGATGAACTCAGATAAAATCCCATCCGCGTTCATCTGCTGATATCTGCGGTAACAAAATCCCAATCTAACCAATAACCAATAACAACTGACTCAGGTTTTTCATGAAGGATTAATCGGAAAATCGCCCTCACTATCAACCTGTGCGGCACTTTTAACTAAATCCAAAAACGCAAACACGGCCGGAATCAACAGCCCATCCCGCAAAACAGCCACCCCGATTACCCTCTCAAAATCCGACGGTAAACTGCAAACTTTCACCGAAGACGGTATCGGTTCCGCAGCCAAACGGGGCAGAATAGCTGCACCCAAACCTTGCATCACCATACTGACAATCGTTGAATCTTCGCTGAGTTCGTAACCGATATTTATGGGAAAATCCGCAGTCGTCAAATACTTGCGAAGCGGTATCGAACAAGCATTTTCTATCGGCTGCAAAATCAGCGGATAATTCGCTAATTCTTCCCACGTAATCTTATCACTTTTACATTGCGCCTTCGGCGGCAGCAAAACCAGATATTTGTCCCGCAAAATTTCTCTAGTTTCAAATTCATCGGAGATGGGAAGGGAAACAAAGCCGATGTCTGCTTTGCCCGATCGCAAAGCTTCTTCCACAGCTTGAGTATAATAAACTTCGGTAATGCTGACCGTAATTTTGGGAAAGCAACTGCGAAATTTAGCAATAATACCCGGTAGGATATGAGTGGCGACACTCCGAAAAGTAACTATCCGTACCTGGCCTCCCTGCAAACCTTTTTCTAAATCCGCTTCTTTGACCATCATTTCTAACGATCGCACGATTTGACGCCCGTGACTCACTACCCTTTGCCCCACCGGCGTCAGTTGAGCACCGTGTCGCCCCCTGTGAAATAGCTGCACTCCCAATTCTGTTTCTAAAAAGGCGATGGCGTGGCTGACTGCTGACTGGGACAGTTCCAATTGCAAAGCCGCCTCGCTAAAATTTTCACACTCTGCTACAGCTATCAAAGCCTGAATTTGAGAGAGTTTCATCCGCCGCGTATTGATTTCATTCATAGCCTTTTGCCCGATCGTCAATCTATCTATTTTATTCATACAATCTATGCAAGCAATGATTTGATTGTCAATAACCAAAGAGTTAAGGTGAATTTATTAGATAAGAGATTGACTTTCACAGGAATTTCACGCCAACAATAGTGGGCTGTAATTGCGCTGAGAATATTACAAATTTAAGCATTTATTGTAATTTTAATTAGTGCAAATCTTGTGGAAAATACAAGTTGAAGGTGTGGGATATGTCTACTTGCAAAAATCCAATCGATACCCCAAGTATCCAAATTTTTTCGATGACCGATCGAGCTAACCCATCCGAAAAACATAAAGGGCTATCTCTCTTTTTAGCAATAAAAAAAATTGGGCAGTTTTTGCTCTACCTCATTTCGAGTGAGGACGAACTGAGAATTTGGCAGACGTGCGATCGCTATGGTAACACTTGGTGGCACGGTTGCGATCGGGCTACAGGTCGCTCTACCTGCGTGGCGACGGATGATGAAATGCGCGCTTGGATCGATCGGCGTTATTGCCAATAGTAGTGTGTGGGTTGCGTGGAAATGAAGTGAAATACAGCCCTCGATTAGCAATTACCCATTAGCAATTACCAAGTAGCAATTACCAAGTAGCAATTACCAATTACCAAGTAGGAGATGCTATGCTTCAAATATCTTCCGAATGTGCAGCGCCAGATCGCATTATTCTGATGGAAAACGAGGTATACAGATTGCCTCAAACTCATCGAGAAATTCAAGTTTTGTCAGGAATTGCTTGGATCACGCTTGACCAACAGGACATCATCTTGCAAAGTTCTGAAAAAGTATCGCTTCCACCCAGCAAAAACTTTGCTGTCATATCCGCTCTCAACAATAAGCCGCTGATTATGGCCGTCTGGCAAGACAAAAACCCAGTCATGGGATTTTAGATTTTAGATTTTAGATTTTGGATTGAAGAATTGGGAATGACTGATTTTGTATGGGTTTGAAGCACGGGTCTACAGTTGCCTTCTTTTTTGAAACTGGTATCAGAACCTAGAGATGGAGAAAAAAATTGGCAGGAACACCCCAAAAAGCTCTATCTTAATAGTTATCACTTAGCTATTGGAGGACTCGATCGGTGCACCGCCGCTCTTACCACTTCAGCTATCTCGCAGCTATAAGTATTGTGTTATCGCCCGCACTCAGCTTGCTGGCAATTTCAGACGCCCGCGCTTATGCCCCAATTATAAATGCGAGGCGCGCCCAAGCGAGCGACCAGGCTCAAGCAACTGACCCCAAAACGCAAGCAGACGAACTCTTTGAAACAGGAGTAAAACAGCACCGCGAGGGTTTGTTTCGAGAAGCAATCGAGACTTTTGAGCAAGTTTTGGCAATCCGCAAGCAACTAGGCGACCAAGCGGGAATCGGAGAAACCCTCAACAATATGGGGGAAGTTTATGGCGAAATGGGTTTGAGGCCCAAAGCTTTGGAAGTTCTGCAGCAAGCTTTAGTCATTCACCGAGAAATCAGCGGAGGGCGTCGTATCGCGCGCACTCTCAATCTCATCGGTTTCGTCAACCGGATTGGGGACAATTTTTCCGAAGCGATGAAACTGCACCAAGAAGCTTTGGAACTTGCCAAAACTACCGACGACCAAATTGAAATTGGAGAATCCCTCCACAACATCGCGGCCGTGTACGCAGAACAGGTCAATTACGCCAAGGCGATCGAATTTTACCAGCAAGCGCGAACGATTCGCACGGCCGCCGGCGATAAACGCGATTTAGGCCGTACCCTCAATAATATGGGCGGCGTCTACTACAACATCGGCGACTTTAATAGAGCGATGGAATTTTACCACCAAGCTTTAGCAATTCGCCGGGAAATCGGAGACAGGGCTGGCGTCGGCCGCCTCCTCAACAACATGGCACTTACCTCCCGCAAACTCGGCAAAGATACTCAAGCGCTGATATATTTTCAGCAAGCAATACCGATGTTAGAAGCAATCGGCGACAAGACAAGTATCGGACGCTTGCTCAACAATATGGGCGCAATTCATGAAAGTCTCGGTCAAAATGCTCAAGCTCTCGAATCCTACGAGGAAGCTTTAAAAATTGCTCGTGAGGGCGGTGACAAAGCCGGAGAAACTACAGCGAGGGAGGGCATTAAGCGATTGTCTTCCAGTCAGCTTGTACCGCAATAAGAGTAGTTAGTAAGTCGGGTCGAAGGAAGTAAAACCAGATATTTAAGGAATTGAAAATGATAGATTTTTGAACAATAACTTGCTATGATTGCCTGGATGTAACATTAATCAGCCAGTGCCTCGCAACGATATTGACCGTATCAGAGAGAAAATTCGCCTCCGCCAGTACGATATGTCAGCCCACGCAATGGAAGAAATGGCTGAGGACTTGCTGACTATCCTGGATGTAGAAGAGGCGGTTCTGAGCGGTCAGATTATCCGGGTTGAAAAAGACGACCCCAGAGGTACAAAATATGTAGTAGTGGGGACTGCACTGGATCGACAAACACCTGTTGGAGTGGTTGGACGTTTCGCTAGTAACGGACGTTATCTAATCATCACGGTTTATGAAGTCACTCAACTTAATGGCTAATTGTATGTATAAATACAGATGTGAGTATTGCGAAGGAACCGTTCAACCCCGCACTGTCAAGCGCGAGGCATTCAAACATAAAAATGGATTTGTCATTCTTGAAGATGTGACCATCGGTGTTTGCGATAACTGCGGCAATCGATACTATTCAGCCGATATTCTTCATGCGGTTCATGCCGTTGCAACTGGAGCGAGATTGCCTGAAAGAACCGAACAAATTCCGGTTACTCATTTAGAATCAGCATAACCAGTGGAGCGCTTTAATTTCATTAAAACGCTGTGACGATAAAGAAGACTGTCCGGGCGTGAAGATTGGAAGCGATGGGAGCATCTCACTTATGCAGCCCTCCGCTAGAAATTGGAGCCAGGAGTCAGGAGTCAGGAGTCAGGAGGAAAGAAGAAGGAGGAAGAAGGAAGGAGGAAGAAGGAAGGAGCCATTATAAGTGTTTTTACAAATATGAGATGCTCCCGAAGCGATCGACCGACTTTTGCGACGATTTGACATTCATCTGCAACTCGTTGTATAATTGGTTGCCGAAAATATATAACTCAAAAACCGGAAAAAGGCTTCAGGAGCACTATAATTTGATTAATATCGCGATCGCAAGATAGAAACAGTTTCTGTAGTAATTCGTCTGCCAGAGCGGCCGCACAACCATTAATCTAAGCTATGGATATCCGTACCGAAAAGCCAGAAGATGTAGAAGCTGTTCGCAACATTAACATTGCGGCATTCGGGCGAGAAAATGAGGCTAATCTAGTCGATCGATTGCGGGGAATTGCATCTACATTTTCCTTCGTTGCGGTACAATCCGATCGCATTGTCGGACACATTTTCTTCAGTCCGGTTGTCGTGGAGGGCAAATGTTCTAGCAATTTGTCGATTCAGGGGTTGGCGCCAGTCGCAGTTCTACCCAACTATCAGCGGCAAGGTATCGGAACGCTGCTGATTCGGGAGGGTTTAAAAGAGTGCGGGCGATCGGGATTTCAGGCAGTGGTTGTGCTCGGTCATCCAGATTTTTATCCGCGTTTTGGATTCATTCCTGCTAGTAGAAAGAGCTTAAAATGTGAATATGATGTGCCCGATGAAGCGTTTATGGTGTTGGAGTTAGAACGTGGAGCCTTGCAGGATTGCAGCGGAACGGTGAAGTATCGATCGGAGTTTAGTCTCTGCGAGTGATATCAAATCCGGGTGCATCGGATTGGCTGACGAAGAGCTCGCGAGTCAGAAAAATTCTTAAACGAGCGCCCATATCTGAGTTACCTTGGTAGATCCGTTATCCGTATTTACTTATCTTTACATAGTTGGGGTTTTTTTACCTACCTATTGCAACTTTCTCTGCATCTTTGCTACTTTCTTTTTGACCCATAACGCGCTGCAAAATCGCCTCTACTTTCGCAGAAAATACAGAATTTCCTCTCTGCCTCGGTCGCGGCATCTCAATATAACAGTCCATTGCAATCTGACCATTTTCTATTAAAATAACTCTATCAGCTAATACCACTGCTTCTTCTACGTCATGAGTGATCAGTAGCGCGGTAAATCCTTTTTCTTGCCATAAATTTTCTAACAATTGCTGCATCTCAATGCGAGTCAAAAAATTGCACAATTAAACCTCAGAAGCCTTGATACAAGGTAAACTATTGCTCTATTAGTCACCTTATTTATTTTTCATTCCTAAACGTCGGCAGCATCGACATCGGGCGCACCGGGGACGCTCCTCCAGTCTTTGCCCAGGCTGCTAACGCGCCTCTGCTTTACATTGGTGGTAGCGCCCCCAAAGACCGCAGTTCAGGTATTTTAGTCCCTGCTAATTCGGCCATTCAAACCCTTGGGGATTTGCGGGGTAAGAAAATAGCTTTTACAAAAGGTTCAAGCGCCAATTACCTATTAGCAAAAGCACTGAAATCCGCCGGGATAAAATGGACTGAGATTGAGCCTGCCAACCTGACACCAGCCGATGCCAGATCTGCCTTCCAACAAGGTAACGTAGATGCTTGGGTAATTTGGGACCCGTTTTATGCAGCAGCTCAAGCGCAAGTAGATGTTCGTGTTGTTAAAGATAAGCTGTTCGACATCTAAACTGCATTAACTCGCGTTACCTTTATTTTTTATTTTTCGGTTCCATTTCATAATTAGTCCTCCTTCATTTAACAGTTTATGTAACAGTGCTTCTAGTTTTTCAATGGATTCAAATAATCTATTAGCAACATATTCCTTGGCGGAATGCCATACTAATTCAATTAAGTTATAGTCAGGGCTATACTTTGGCAAAAACTCTATGATTAGATTCGGCATCTCTGACGCTATTTTCTGCAAAGTCTCTGCTTTTTTATGAAAACTAGCGTTGTCCAAAATTATCACAAACTTACAGCCCTTATCTTTAAAGTCTTCTGCTAAATTTCCTTGCAATATCCACTCGGCTTTTAAATCTTCATAAAAAGTTTTCAGCACAGCATAAAAATTAGCAGAATTACCAGATGGAATAAAATCTACCCATCTTTTTTTGTCTGAGTATCTCACTCCACCCATAACATTAATACGACCTTTTCGTCGGTCTCCTCTTTTATTACTTCGAGTCCCCTTTTTACACCAGTTTTTCCTTCTAATTACTCTTAAACTAAATCCACTTTCGTCCCAAAGCCATACCTGCAATAGGTTTGGAGATTTTTTTTCTATTTTTAAATACTCAGCTAATTTATCTTTAAATAAACCCCTTTCTACGGCATCTTGCTTATCCTTCAAGCTGTATTTAGCCCAAAGGTAAACATACTTTTTTGATTTTAAAATTCTCCTTACTTGGGTACTACTCAGCTCAATTCCCGTCTGCTCTCCTAGATATATTGCAAGTCTAGCTGTTGTCCATCTTCCGAACTCATAACCATATTTTTCAGGGTCTACTTCAACTGTTTCTAAAAGTAAATTAATGTATTTCTCTGTAGCTTTTCGGTAATTACCCTTCATCCTGTTATCTTTAAAACTGTCTAAATTTTCAGGATCACCATGAACGCTCCAATAGGCAACTTTTCTGAGAGAACATCCAATTATTTAAGCAGTTTGAGCTTGTGTATTTCCGTTATTTAGTAATAAAAATATTAACGCTCTTTGTCGAATATCTGGATGCTCATGGTCTTTTAATGCTTGTTGCAGAGTTTCCTTTGTTTCTGAACTGAGGAAGTTTTTAGTAGGCATTGAATTTCTCGGTAAATTATCATATTATACCATACAATATGCGTTTTAGATGCTGAACAGCTTAGTAAAGGACTAGCAGCTAACCGAGATTTTTACTTAGCTAATAAGTCATTTGCTCAGCCAAATCTCAAAATCATTGAGGCAATTAGAGAAGAAACTCAAGCAGTAGCGACTTGGGCAGATGCGAATCCTGAAGAAGTAGCCAAGATTCTCGCACCCATTCTGAAAATTGATGTTTCTATCTTAGATGTAGTAACTCGACGGCGGAGTTATGGATTTGAACCGATCCAAGCTGATATGGTTGCCGAGCAACAGGAAATTGCGGATACTTTTTTTGAACTTGGCTTAATTCCCAAGCAGCTCAAAGTTGAAGAAGTAGTTTGGAAACCAGGTAATTAAAAATCCCCACTCTGAAGACGCAGGGATGGATGTTATGTAATTTTTCTAGTAAGTAGGGGTAGCGCCCCCGTCATTGGTGCCAACTTAAGGACTGTACGAGGCGTGCGATCGCTATTTTTTGACAGAGCGATCGCTCCCCCTGAGCGCTCACACCGACTGGGAGCCACGCAAGATTAAGCATAGAGCGCGCTCGTGCCTGTTAACATTACCAGTAATACCGCTTACGCGAAGGAAATCTGGGGGTTGACTGTTTAAGTTGACACCAATGGGTATAAAATAGATCATCACTACCTAAGCTAATTGCAAATATGTTGCTAGCTGCTGTCTTACACCCTGATGTAGTAGATTTCCTCCGTACAGAATTGGATAGTAACCTGAAGGCAAGGGTATGGGAGTGCATCGAAAAGCTGAGGCAGCAGCAATTTGATGGTGGCTTGCGGGTCAAAAAACTGAAAGGCATAGCCAAGAGAGTTTGGGAAGCCAGGATTACTCAGGCTAGCCGTCTAATTTTTACTTACAACAAATCGAGGCAACCTGACACGGGAGAGCGACAAACCTATATCGCCATTCAGGATATTTGTTTAGATCATGATGATGTATCCCGACGGGCTAAAGCTAGAAATCAAACTCCTGATGCCCAATGGCTTGATGCTGAGGTGGTAGAAGCGATCGGGAATATCTTGGACGAGCGGCCAGTTCTCACCCCAGCCGAACAGTCTGCTCTGGATGCAGCACAAATAGAAGAATTACAGCTTGTTCCTAGCTTCACCGATGAACTTTTAGGCAATGTTCAATGGCGAATAATTGATTCAGAATTAGAATGGCAACGGGCAATTATTCAGCAAGATGCTGATTTACCACTCAAACTCACGCCAGAAGAATATGAACTGGTGAAACTCTACGGAAACCTATTGCTATCTGGCAGTGCGGGCACTGGTAAAACTACAGTAGGACTGTATCGCTTACTCAAAAGTTTAGAGACTTTACCAGATGGAAAACGCCTCTATGTCGCTTACAACCCGATTTTAGTTAAAGAAGCACAGAAACAATTTAAGCGTCTGGTTAGTGGGAGCAGTTCTGAAATTGAGTCTGTTTTCCATTTTAAAACTATTCGAGATTTGTGTCTAGAGAGTCTGTCACAATCTGGGCAATTTTATATCCCTGAAGATGAGGTGACATACCAAATTTTTGAGCAACTTTACCGCCGTCAATCTTACCAACCTTATTCACCTGCCTTAGTTTGGGATGAAATCCGCAGTATCATTAAAGGGGCACATCTAGAGACAAGTTACTATCAGTTTTCTCAGAAACAGTACGAGCAGTTGGGTAAGAAACGCTCATCGGTAATTCCTCAAAACAATCGCCATAAAGTCTATAAGGTGGCAGAGTGGTATCAAGGTTTGTTAAAAAAAGAAGGGCGTTTTGATGAGATAGATTTAGCGCGAAAAGTTTTACAAACCATCTGGCAAGGAAAAGGCGAACGCTATCAATTAATTGTCTGTGATGAGGTACAGGACTTTACCGAATTACAGTTAGAACTGTTGGTAAGGCTTGTTGCTCCTGGGGGTCATCTCTTCTTTGCTGGGGATTTACACCAGATGATTAGCCCCAGTGGGTTCCGTTGGGAAGATTTAAAAACCAAGTTTTTTAAAGGTCAGCGTCAAGCGATTCAGAAAACATTAAACTTTAATTTCCGCAGCGTTGGTTCATTGGTAAATTTAGCCAATCAAATTCTGAAATTGCGCTACCGCCTGTTGCGAGAACGGATAGGTGATATAGGGCAACCAACTAGCAGTTATGGTGAGTGTGCTAGATTAATTGCTGCACCTTTAGAAACTCTACAACCAAGTTTAGGGCAGCTAAATCCAGATGATGCCATCCTTGTCAGAACTGAGGCGGATAAACAAAGACTTTCTGAACAATTCCAATCTAGCTTTGTATTTACGATTGAGGAAGCTAAAGGGTTAGAATTTGATACAGTGTTCTTAGTAGAGTTTTTCAAGCCGCGCCAATCTTTATGGAGTAGAGTATTGGGGAGCAAGCGATCGCTCAATGAAACTGAGCAGCCAGAATTGCGGCTGGAATTAAACTTACTTTATGTTGCAGTTACTCGCGCTCGTCGAATTTTGAATATTTGGGAAACTCAACTTTCGGCTGTTTGGAGTCAAGAAGAATTGGTAAGTTTTTTGCAACCGATAAATTCTGAATCAGTCAGAGAAAATCGAGTTGAGCCTACTGAGGAAATGTGGCGCGAGCGTGGGTGTTACTATCTGGAATGTGGCTTTTACCGTCAGGCGATAGAGTGTTTCGAGAAGTCAGGAGATATTGAATTACAGCGGCAAACTACAGCTAAACTCCTGTTACAGGAGGGTAAGTACAGTGAAGCAGCCCAGATTCTTGTTAAATTGCAAGACTGGCAACAAGCGGCTCAACTGTTTGAGAAAACTGGTCAGTGGCAAGAAGCAGCTAACTGTTGGGAAAAGGCTGGTAATTCTCCGAGGCAGAAAATCTGTGAGGCTAAAGCGTTTGAAACCACTAAAGTGTGGGAAGATGCAGCGCAGCTATGGGACAATATGGGCCGATTTGAAGATGCTAAACGTTGTTGGTTAAAGAGTGGTAATGAACAAAAGAAAGCAGAAATTCTGGCAGTTGAGTTTGAACAGAAACAGCAATGGCTCAAGGCAGCAGAGCACTATAAGTTAGCACAAATGACACATAAATCTGCTGAATGTAGAGCAAAAGAATTTGAAAAAAGGAAGTATTGGGAGCAAGCGGCTGAGCAATATGAGTTAGCAGGAATTTCAGAGAAAGCTGAGGAGTGCAGAAACAGAATTATACCTCACAGCTTTAATGATGTTGATGCCAACATAAACCTAGAGTCTGATGAACCAACAGCAGAGTTAGCAGGAATTTACATAAACCAAAATTCTAGTGATACTGAAACCACTCTCAATAAATTGCTGCTTCTCAACACAGAGGAAGCATTCAAATGGATGGGAAAAAGTCTGGAATATCGGCATACAATCGCATCTTTTGCTAACGATATTAACCATTGGGATTATTACAACGGAGTCCAAAGTCGAGTATCCCAGGCAGTAGATTACAAACGAAGGAACAATTTTGATGCTGCTTTTGCTATTTACAGTGAACTTTTCCAAGAGATGCCAACTTGGTGTCCGCTTTATAGCAGTGTATATAAGGTACTTGCCTCTGCTGGACGACTAGATGAAGCTGAACGTGCCATGCAGCTTCATTCTTTACTAATCTCCTTTGACTACGGCCTCCGTAAATCTGCAATAGCTGAAGATAATTCCTTCGATCTAAACGCAGCATTGGCTCAAAATGGAAAATTTGGAGTTTTGGCATTCTGGCCCTTTCAAGATCCGACGCTATTATTGCACCTTGGGGCTGTAACTATGCTCAAGCAAGGAAGAATGAGCAAAGTTGCTGCTAAGGGTTATCTTAATTCAATTAAAGGACAAGGTTCTGTAGCAGGTTGCCCACCAGATGGAGTGTTACAGGATGAAGGGCGGCGTGTTATTATGGGTTTACCCTGGAAGGCGCTCGCCAATACTGAAACTTCAGGTGGTTTTATTTCACAGCTACTTGATAAGATTGGGCAAGACTGCCCATAAATAAATTCCTAAAAAATTACCTCAAAAGGAGATTTGACCGATGGGAAAAGCAAAGCGCCGGAAAAAACTAGACCCTAATTATGGTAAAGGTAATACCAAGAAAGGATTTGGGAGTTCTCCCAAATCGAACATGGTAGAAGAATTATACCAGCACTTATATGAAATAGGGATTATTGAAAAAGGGTCAAATGGAGAACACAAAGAACACAAAGCCACAAAAGCTTTAATAGAAGGTCGCATTCCTGGGTGGCAATATGATCTTCAAAAGAAGATAGCCTACAGGATAAATCAGGAAAACACAGGTCTAACAATAAAATTAGATTTTGTACCAAGCGATTCAGAAGGGGAAAATCCTGACCGCCAGAGTATCATTGATGATTTGCAGCGAAAAGCAATGCTTTATTTAGAGCAAGGAAATATGCCATATTTTAAACAAACAGTGGCGCAATTAAAACAACTTTATCCTAACAAGATAGAATCTGAATTTTATATTAACCAAGGTGCTGGTACTGGTAACTACGAAGCAGCCATGAAAAACTTTGATATGGCACTTTGGTGCAATCCTTACCATGCTCTTGCCTACTACAACCGGGGTGTTCTATATTCCCGACGGCAAGATTACCAAAGAGCAATTGAAGACTTTACCCTTTCTATCAAGTTAGACCCAAGCGATTCAGATGCCTATACTGAACGGGGCCTAGTCTATATAGCTATTGGAGAAAATCAATCAGCTCTTCAAGACTTTGAGCGAGCGATACAAATTAATCCTAATCATGCCGAGGCTTACCTCAACAAAGGAGTTGCTTACGGCAAAATGGGTAATCATCTAGGTGCTCTTGTTGCCTACAGTAAGGTAATTATGATTAATAGCCGTGATGCTGATGCCTACTATAACCGAGGTCGTACTTATCGTATCCTTGGAGCTTTTCAGGAAGCACTCAACGATCTTAAGAAAGCAGCAGAGCTTTATAAGCAAAATGGCAAGATGGCGGACTATCAAGATGCACTAAATATAATTAGGAAAATGCAGCAGTAACAATTGAGGGTGTCATCTAGCGGGATTTAAACAAACTTCCTCTAATTTAACTGCTAGGGGAAAAGCCGTTAGGCTAGTCCAGCCTTAACTTAACGGTAGTATACCTGATTTTTATCTTACAGCAAGGCACACTCAAGATCAATGGTTAAAAGACCAACTGGACTGTTGGTGGTGCTATAGGCAACTCCCTTGCCTATATCGCGATCGCGCTCAATCAGCTTGATTAGCAAGGGGCGGTTAGCTGTTTTTAACAGGTGAGTCGCTACTAGAGAACCACTAAAGCCAGCACCGAACCTCGCGATCGTTGTTGGAGTATTACAGACAATATACGCTAATTTGAGCGATTTACCGTGTTTTAATATTTTGGGGTACGATCGCGCATAATAATGATGCGGTAATGGTTTGTCATGCTCTCAATTGACCAGTAGTATGCTATTATGGCGTTGCTGATTTACGGTAGGAAAGGCTAAATATGCAAGTCCTAGAAACCACTATCCACAAAGCTTCTGGATTTTTAATTGATTTTTTTCATGCCCTGATTAAGCAACGCCCCC